>CP076745.1:606787-910180 GCA_019262145.1 Candidatus Methanogranum gryphiswaldense
CAACCTTTTGTCGGCCGTACTTGAGAATCAGCTTGTAAGGGAGAATCGTCTGGGGATAGACCCATCTCGTATCGTTCTCAAGAAGACCATGGACATGAATTGCAGGGAGCTTAGAAGTATAGTCGTAGGTTTGGGTGACAGCAGGGTAACGGGCGGAGTGACCCACCAGAGCGGATTTTTGATCACTTCTGCATCGGAGATCTCGGCCATATTGGCGTTAGCTTTGGGATACGATGATCTCAGATCAAGGCTTGAACAGATGGTGGTTGCATACACATATTCAGGAGATATCGTCACAGTCAAGGATCTTGGTTGTGTCGGAGCCATGATGATCCTTCTGAAGGATGCAATAAAACCAAATCTTGTTCAAACTTTGGAAGGTCAGCCAGTGTTCGTGCACGGTTTTCCGTTCGCGAATATTGCGCATGGAACCAATAGTGTAATAGCGACCAAGACGGCCCTCAAATTGGGAGATTATGTTGTTACAGAGGCAGGATTTGCGGCCGATCTCGGAGGAGAGAAGTTCATGGATGTGGTCTGTAGACAATCGGGATTCTCTCCTGATTGTGCTGTCTTGGTGGCATCCGTACGTGCGCTCATGACGCACGGAGGGGCAGAGGTCAAGAAACCGGAAACATTTACCAGAGAGGCTCTGGTCAAGGGACTGGCCAACCTTGATAAGCATATCGAGAACATAAGGCTGTACGGAATACCTGTTATCGTGTCTATCAATCATTTCGCGTCTGATGATCCTGAGCACATTCAGATGCTTTGTGATCACTGTTCAGGCCTTGGTGTGGAATGTGTCAAATCAGATGCATTCATGAAAGGCGGCGCGGGTGCTGCCGAACTTGCCAGGAAGGTTGTGAAGATCATAGATGAAGGTAAAAAGGACTTTAGGTTCCTTTATGAAAACGACATACCTGTCAAGGCAAAGATCGAGAAGATCGCCAGGGAGATCTACGGTGCAGACGGAGTGGAATACAGTCCGATGGCATCAAAGACCATAAAGGACCTGGAGGAAAAGGGTTACGGAAGACTTCCGGTATGTATCGCAAAGACACAATATTCTCTCTCAGATAAAGCTGAGTTGAAAGGTGCACCGAAAGGATGGATGCTCAATGTCAGGGAGGTCACTCTTTCTGCAGGGGCAGGTTTCATAGTACCGATATGTGGGTCGATCATGCTGATGCCCGGACTGGGAAGCGAACCTGCTGCAATGAGAATGGATCTTGATTGTGAAGGCAAGGTCATTGGTCTGAAGTGACCTTGTTGTTTCCTTTTGCCATGTCATACCAGCGGGATGCTTCTTCTTTGTCTTCTGGTACGCCATCCCCGGTATTGAACATATTGCCTATCAAGATCTGAGAACCTCTGTGGCCATTCAATGCTGCAGAAACAAGCCAATCCAATGCTTGTTCCGTATCTTTTGGAACCCCTACACCAGTTTTATACAACTGTCCTAGTATGAACTGTGCTTCGGAATTACCTCCGTTCGCAGCCATAGTGAACCATTTTGCAGATTCTTGAAGGTCCCTTCCTATTTCTTCACCATCAAAATATATCAGTCCTAGTGAGTATTGTGCTCTGGCATCGCCGTTCTCTGCCGGAGGTCTAAAACATTCCATCGCTTTGCGTATGTCCTTATCGGTTCCATATCCTCTGATGTAGATCTTGCCCAAGAAGTACATGGCGGTAAGGTGTTCTTCATCCGAGGCTTTTTGGAACCATGTTCTTGCAGCATTGAAATCCCTAGGGACCCCTTGACCTCTTGCGTACATAAGCCCTAGACAGAATTCTGCATCAGTATCACCTTCATTCGCTTTAGAAGAAAGTATCGAAAAAGCAGTTGGATAGTCACACTCCGATCTATTACGGATAACGAACTTGGCCCATTCCAATGGGTCCATAGCTGTAGGTGTGGGAACTGCCATAATGCCCGGAATGTTTGGACCTAGTAATAACGTTTGTTGTTTTGTACCGTTTTTTATAGGACGAATGAAAGTGATAAATATGATGCTACAATGTTTTCCAGTTATGAGCTCACAATCGATCATCAGCGAGGACGACCAATGTTTCGCTGCGCTTTCCATCATGGACGTCAGTTCCAAAAATTACGACATGAAGAAGGCACTCTCCACCATTGAGCCGCTGGCTTCTCAGGGAAATATCGAAGCACAATACATATACGGTCTTTTTCTTTATACGGGGACTCATATTGATCAGGATAGGATATCCGCTTTCAAAATGTTCAGATCTTCAGCTGTTGGAAACAATCCAGAAGCGTTGCTGTTGATGACAGAGTATGATAAGCTGGGTGAAGGGCAAGCATTCGATGACCTGTTATCACTTAAATTCAAGGCCAAACAAAGGGACGTGGACGCATGTTCCAAATTGTTCGAGATATACAGTAACGGAGGGGCGCTTGTCAAAAAGGATCACAAGATAGCATTGAGTTACTGTACAGTATGTGCGGAGAAAGGCAATATAGATTCCATGAGCACCATCGGATTCATGTATCTGATGGGAAAAGGAGTCAGTAAAGATAAAGAAAAGGCCATGTATTGGTTGAAAAAAGCGGCAGACCTCGGAAGCGGTGAGGCCATGTACAGAATAGGGAGCATGTACGAAGAAGGCCTATGTTTTACTGAACCGGATCTTAAAGAAGCTGCAAAGTGGTATACTTTCTCTGCCAGTGCTGGTAATAAAGATGGTCAATACTCAATGGCAGCGTTCTGTTGTGCGCAAAAGACCAAGTATTACGATCCGAAGAGAGCAGCACAATTG
Organism: Candidatus Methanogranum gryphiswaldense; assembly: GCA_019262145.1. Classification (NCBI taxonomy): domain Archaea; kingdom Methanobacteriati; phylum Thermoplasmatota; class Thermoplasmata; order Methanomassiliicoccales; family Methanomassiliicoccaceae; genus Candidatus Methanogranum; species Candidatus Methanogranum gryphiswaldense. The sequence continues at coordinate 609,575 of CP076745.1, forward strand.
TTCCAAGCTGCAGCTGACCAAGGCCACATAGAGGCAGCATATCAGATAGGCATGACCTATGCTTTCGGAGAAGGTGCTAAGAGAGATACAGGTCTTGCAATCAAATATCTCGAGATGGCTTGTGAAGGAGGATCTCAGCAAGCCATGGTAGATTATGCTAATATGCGGTTCGAAGGGACCATGCTGCCAAAGGATGAGCACATCGCGGCGAAATGGTTCGAAGTAGCTGCCAATAGGTGTGATGGAACAGCACAATACGCATTGGCTTGTATGTATGGCAACGGTATCCATTTTGAAAAAAGTGATGAGATGGCCGCAAAATGGTTCAGAGAGTCAGCTGAAATGGGCGATGCGAACTCCCAATATTGTCTCGGGTGTTTCTGTTACGAAGGTAGAGGTTGTACCAAGGATGCAAAGGAGGCCGCTTCATGGTTCGAACAGGCCGCTGAGCAGGGACAACCTGCCGCTAAATCGTTTTTAGGTATGATGATGGTCAGTGGCAAGGATATTCCGCAAGACGTCGAGAGTGGGGTGGCAATGTTGCATGAGGCCGCTGATGATCATGGCTACTACGAGGCACAGTATTATTTGGGTAAGATCTATTCTGAAGGTAAGTATGTGCTCAAGAATATCCCGTTGGCCAAGAAATATCTCGCAATGGCTGCAAAGCAAGGAGATGCCGACGCCGTTGCATTGATCGATAAGATCAAAGCAGAAAAGATCCGTTGAATAGGTGCTGTAATGGTCAAGGATGATATGATATTTCACGATGCCGAACTCGGCAACCCATATGCAGGATTGGGTGTGGCGTACATGTATCATTATGGTAAGAACATTGAACAGAATGACGAAGCGGCTATGGACTGGTATATGAGGTCTGCGGAGAATGGTTGTTCTAGGGCGAAATGGGAGCTTGCAAAGGCTTTTCGCGATGGTACGATAACCAACGTGGACAATGAATATTACATATATTATCTGAAGAAGGCGGCAAGTGCCGGAATACCTGAAGCCAGGTTAGAGTTGGCACTTATGAACATGAGTGGTGTTCTGATACCTAGCAACCCGCATGTAGCATTCAATTGGATGCACTTGGCCGCCGATCAGAATCTTCCTATGGCGGAGTTCCTGCTGGGTTACATGTACGGACAGGGCATAGGTACGGAGGTCGATAAGGCCGAAGAGGAAATGCTCTATTCGAGGGTGGGCCTTCACGGCAATGCGGAATTGTTCTACTGGATAGGTAGAAATTATGAGTACGGGCTCATCGGTGTAAAGAAGGACCTTTTTGAAGCTGGAAGATGGTACAAGTTCGGTGCCGATATGGGTCACGAGTCATGTTATATCTCGTGGCAATTCGTTCTTAATGTTTTAAGCGGAGTAAAAGAAGAATCACTTCAAGACAGGGAGTTCAGACTTTCTCATACAGAGGCTGCCAAGGAAAGGACCATGAGGGAGACAGCTTTGGCCTACGCGGACAGCTGTTTGAGCAATGACCAGTATGAGGAGGCCTTTGATAATTATCAGGAGGCAGCCGATCTTGGTGACCCGGTGGCGATGTACACTATTGCTCTGATATACCATGATGGATACCTAATGAAAAGGAACGATAGCATGGCACTTGAATACATGAATAAAGCCTCCATGGCAGGTTCCGAGGATGCGCAGTTCATAATGGGAACCCTATATGAGATAGGTAGAGGGGTTCCAAAGGACGTCAATGAGGCAATATATTATTTTACTATGGCGGCAGCACACGGTTATCTCACTGCGTACTATAGATTATCGAAATACATGGAGCATCCTGAGATATATGTCAGAAATACGGTGCCTATCATCATAAGGTAAGTGTCATGGCTTTCAAAGAAGTCTTAGAATCTGCTTCAGGTGGGGATCCTCATGCTCAAAATGCTCTCGGATATATCTATTTTCAAGGTGACGGTGTTGAAAAGGATCACGGTAAGGCCATAATCTGGTTCGATCTTTCCGCGGAACAAGGTGATGCAGAGGGTCAGTGCAATCTAGGCTTCATGTTGGCTCACGGACATGGATGCACTCAAGATTTGATACGGGCCTTTGAATTGTATAAGTTGTCAGCGGAACAGGGTTATGCAAGAGCAATGTTCAATCTTGCCAATGCGTATTCTGACGGCGCAGGTACAGACCAAGATTGGGTCGAAGCATATAATTGGTATTCCAAAGCATCCGAGAGCGGATTGATGATAGCGGACTATCGCAAAGGTGTGATGCTCGAGGAAGGAAGGGGAGTTCCTCAGGATACAAAGAAAGCCATAGAGATCTACGAAAGATGTCAAAAGGAAGGTCACGATATGTCCATGCTACGCCTTGGTAGGATGCATCTTGAAGGAAGGGGTGTAAAAGCAGATCCTGAAAAGGCCTTTAAGTTGTTTTTCAAAGCATCTGAGGCAGGGAATGCGGACGCCATGTGCGAATTAGGAAAACTCTTCGCCAATGGTAAAGGTACTGTAAGAAGTGTACCCAGTGCCAAGAAGTGGCTCACCAAGGCCGCTGTAAGAGGCAATGAAGAAGCAAAAGGCATTCTCGGTTCGTTATGAATCTTAGGAGATACCTAATGTGATCGATATATGAATCGCCAATGGTTGGATCTTGTAATATCAGTTATAGGTTTGACGATCAAAATGGCCAATATTCGTCGTATTTTTTATTGTTGCTTTTACTTTTTTCGACTGGATATTTTTCCTCATTTTTCCCAATTTTATTAGATAAAGCATCATAGACGTCGATCTTATTCATCTGGGCGAATCTAAGGGCGAAATACATAACGTCGGCAAATTCATCGCATATCTTTTCACGCATCTTTGGGTCTTTCAACATTTCCTGACTTTGTTTTTCATCTTTGAATCTGAAAAGTTCTAGAAGTTCAGATGCTTCTGTAGATATTCCGATCGCCAGGTCTTTCGGATTATGGAATTGATCCCAATCTCTTTCCTTGCAGAATTTGGCGATCATGTTCTGAAGTTCTTCGATTGTTATGTCCCTGTTGCTCATGTGTTGGGATGGATTTTTGATATTAAGTACGTTTGTAATTTTGAAAATTGTTTAATATGTATGAAGCAAGTAACGGGCATGTATCAGTATTCAAAAGAGAATTCTGTAAAAGTGATGGGATTCATCATAATGGGATTATATCTCGTCATGGTTGGATTTACAAGGATAAACGATCAACACAGTATCTTCGAAGGCAACCCTTCCTGTACAGTACCAGCATTCATTATGGGAATAATACTTGTGATCGCTGCTTTGTACCTAATATATTGTTCTAATATCCTGGTTGGTATGGTTTTTATGCTCACTGGGTTCGCAGCCATATGTCTGGGTATGAGTGATATCTCAGGTTACAATGATTCTTTCAGGGCAGTTGTTGCTATAGGTTCTTTGATCTTGATGTTCATGGCCCTTCGTTTGAAGGATCTGGATCTTTTAATTCTAAATGGATTGAACATGTTTGTTTATGTGATCGCTATGAATTCATTATCAGATATCATCCCTTCAGATCTGGTTGCGTTCATGTTGCTTGTGATCGGTTTCTTTGCGATATATATCGCATTGAAAGCATGGACACCAGTTCAAGATGAAACGTGGTGATCCATATCTTCTTGGGGGCAGAGTGAGTAAGCTGTTTGAGCATATTGTAATGCTTCGAAGAACTTACCACTCTCCTTTGCTTCATTGGATCTTCTAATCATAGATTCCACACTTATTTCCATATTGTCCTCCTTTTTAGTAAAAGGTTTGTAAATTGTTTTGGGATGCACTATATTTTCACATAGTACAGGAGAAGAGACGTGTTTAAAATATAATAACAGATTTTTGTAATATATGTAATATATGTAATTTTTATATTACTTAAAAATTGGATCAAAACAAAAAATAAAATTTGATATGGGATATTTTGTAAAGAACAGTAAGTTCTCGATTTAGGATCTCAAATAAAAAATAATATCAGTAAAAATTAATTAAAGTACCTGGGTAATTGCAGATTTAATTAATAATACATTAACAACAATAGGATTATTCGATCCCGGAGTTGAATATGTGTGTTAACATCACATTACAGATTGCTGATATTCTATTGTTTTTTGAAGTTCTTTTTGAAGACCTTCAAGTTCTTTTTCAAGGATATCTATTTCTTTTGTTATACTGGGTCTTTCAGATATATTTGCTTTGAAGTAATCGTTCTTAAGTATCTCTTTTTTTCTAGATAATTTCGATATCTTGTCTAATATGAGTTCTTTTTCTTCCCTTGCTCTTTGGATCTTTACCTTTCTGGATTCTGATCTGTTCTCTTCTTCAAGGTCCTTTTTGATTTCATTTGTTATATTTGGACCTGCTTTTAAGGTCATTATCTCTTGCATGATCCTATCGCAAGTCATCCTAGTCTCGTTGTTCATAGCTATGCATTGGTCGAGTTTTGCTTCTATGCGTCTGAGTCTTTCTAATATCTGTTCTTCGGTATTCATTTGATCGTGCAATGGTATGTGCATTCATGCTTAATGTTTGTTCTTTTTTGACTTGATTGTTTGCGCTATATCGAAAGAGAGTATTATTTGATATTTTGTCGATCTTTAGTTTGTACACGTATAACAATATTTTGTAATATTGGTAATTATTGAAATACCAGTATGTGTATCAGATATCGTGGTGTAATGTTATCCGGTTGTAAATCCAGAGTAATGATAGCGTGTGTGACGTTCGAGACTGTAATGATCACAGAACCTATTGTATCGTATCAGACCAACAGGGTACATTTGATTCACTGGGTTACCGATTTGGATGAATTTTCTAAACGACATCCAGGCGAAGATGACAAGATAAAAGAATATAGGGAAAAGATCAGCATTTATCAGCAATTCTACGACGAGGTCAAATATTCTATTGAAAATGATATTGAGAATGTTGAGATATATGAACATGTTGCAAAGGTCTTTGATTTTTCAGAGATGCTCAGGACAGTTCTTGCAATAATCGCATCCGAGAAAGATTCAGAGATATTCGTTAATATCTCTTCTGGAAGTTCCGAATTTACCGCGGCCGCGGTCATTGCATCTATGATGAATCCAGATGTGAGATCGTTCTCAGTGATAACCGATCGTTTTACGATCGATACTGCAGAAAATATCAGAAAGTCCTATTACGATAAAGACACAGGAAGACCCATAGGGCTTACAAGATCGGTTCGTGATGTCAAGGAGATCCCGAAGTATAGAATGGAGATGCCGAAAGAACATTTGGTACTTGGTCTGAGGATCCTTTCTGAAAGATTACGCAATAAACAACATACAGCAGCAAAATACATGGTATACTGTTTCAAGCATGCAGGTATATGGTTCCGTGATACTGGTAGTCCTTCACCGGATAAACCTGAGCAGGATCAGACCGAGGCCGTTTATTATCACAGAGATTACGTTACTCCTTGGTTGGACAGCGGGTGGGTCGAGAAGGACGATATAGTGAAAAATAGGTTGAAGGTATTGCCAGACGGTCAGAGGATAGTCGATACGTTCTATACATTCGATAATAAGCTCAATGGTCAGTGAGTTTTAGAAGGCTTTTTTAATGATGGTATTCGGAATTGTGGTATTTATTTGAGTTATACTAATTGTAGTGTTTGAGCTTATCTTCTTTGTTTAAATGACGTGATCATGGACAGAATTGATGTGGATGCATGTTCTAAGAACACATTAGAGGAGGACGAATATTGCATTTTGATGACTGTTTACGATATTTTGACGGATGTCAGAGATCAATTGATCAGGATCCACGGGGAATCTCCTGAAACTGTAACAATGCTAATTTCAGAGATAAGGGGGAAAATGATGGAAAAATTTGGAATGATGAGATGATAGGTCTTATGTTTCAGATCGGAATATGTTCTGTACTTTCGGTGACCTCTGTATAGTGATTAATAAGGTGTATTGCAAGCCGCGGTCATGGATCGGTTCGGTGAACAAACTCTTGCGATAGAAATACACAATTGTTCGTCTTGTAAATGGAATGTCATATATGATTGTGATCCAGAGGATGTTTCGGTCTGCATTCATATCTGCACGGGAAGCCTTCATTACAATCTAATAAATCCAGAATTATCTGTTGGTAATTGTGAAGAATGGACGCCAGACCTTAGAACCTACATGGAGATCACAGGTTATTCTGGACCGGTTCCTTACAGATACAGATATTTATATTCTAGAGATTAAACAGTATGTGTGAGATGTCGCTCCATTCTATAGAGTATTGTAAACAGGGTAAGTTTCAAATCGTAGTATATGATGGGAGGCCTCATGAGCTACAAATCTTTTATCTGTCCTGAGTGCAAAGCAGAGATAATGCTCGATGAAAGTAGGGATTTCGGATTTTGTTCTGAATGTGGAACTAAGATCCCAATAGAACACAGGTCGGAAGGAGCAAGTTATACGTACGGCGAAGCAGAAGCCAATGCTCAACAAAATGCTTCTAAAACTGTGGAATCCAAGACGTGCAATTCATCTGAGTGCAAGTCTTCTGAGGACAATTCTGTTACAGGAATATTCTTACGTTCTGTCAAGTTTTGGAAATGATCGAGATCTAATAGGATGATATCCGTTTAGAGCGATATCATTTTCAGGATCAGGCGTAGGTACATTTTGATGTTATCTGCATGCCATCCGATCGATATTTGCAGTCTTAATTATCGGTTTGAAGAATTTAGTTCCTTTTACAATTATGGTCTAAATTTTAATTTATTAAAAATTAATATTCTTTAATGAATTTATTTAGGTAATTAATGTCATATTTTTTGAATAATATTCATATTTGAATAAATTTAACAATTGATAATAAGTATTTGGAATGCATGATGAGTGTTAGAAGCAACAAAAAGTTGCATCAACAGGTGAAAAATATGTCATTATTCAAACACAAAGAAGAAACAGCAAAAGCAGAGACGACTGAGGATAGGAATGACGTTCCTAAAGGGCCTAACAACAAGAATGGCTACAGGTTCGAGACACTTCAAGTACACGTAGGACAGGAGCATCCAGATCCAGCGACTGATGCAAGGGCGGTGCCCATCTATCTTACAACTTCCTACGTCTTCAAAGATAGTAAGCAGGCCGCGGACAGATTTGCGCTCAAAGAGTTCGGAAACATCTATGGGCGTCTCACGAATACGACCCAGGGCATACTCGAGCAGAGGGTCGCTGCACTCGAAGGAGGGTCTGCAGCTTTAGCAGTGGCAACCGGTGCAGCCGGCATAACATATGCGCTAACAGCACTTGTGACCTCTGGACAGCATATTGTTGCTGCTAACAATCTTTATGGTGGAACATACAACCTCTTGGAGCATACATTCCCCAGGAATTACGGCATCTCTACCACATGGGTCGAACCTGACGCTAAGAGCATCGAGAAAGCAATAAAAGATAACACAAGAGCCATAATCGTGGAGACGTTTGGAAACCCCAACTCGAGTGTCACGGACATCGATGCGATCGCAAAGGTAGCACATAAGCACAACATCGTCCTAGTGGTCGACAACACATTCGCAACACCATATCTGTTCAGACCGCTGGAACACGGTGCAGACATTGTAGTGGAGTCCGCGACCAAATTCATAGGAGGTCACGGAACTGTACTCGGTGGAATAATAATCGAGGGTGGGAACTTCGATTGGAAGGCCAGCGGCAAATATCCTCAGTTCACGACACCTGATGCAAGCTATCACGGTCTCGTGTTCGCGGATGCACTCGGGCCTATAACGTTCGTAACATGGATAAGAGCGGTACTATTGCGTGATACTGGTTCCTCAATTTCGCCTGTGACCGCGTTCGTACTGTTGCAGGGACTCGAGACACTGTCACTTCGCGTGGACAGGCATGTGGAGAATTCACTCAAGATCGTGGAGTACCTGAGTAAGAATCCCAAGGTAGCAAGTGTGAGTCATCCTGCATTGAGCAATCATCCCTCGCATGAGCTCTATACAAAATACTTCCCCAACGGCGCGGGATCCATATTCACGTTCGAGATCAAGGGCGGAGAGAAAGAGGCAAAGAAGTTCACAGAATCTCTTCAGTTCTTCTCATTGCTTGCAAATGTGGCAGATGTTAAATCATTGGTGATCCACCCGGCCTCTACGACACATTCACAGCTGAATGCGGAGGAGCTGAAATCGCAGCACATATATCCAAGCACAGTGAGACTCTCTGTAGGTATTGAAAATGTCAACGATCTGATCAATGATCTGGAGCAGGCCTTCGGAAAGATCTGAGGCCTGAATACAGGATCATCAATGCGTGCGTTCTTCCTCCAGCGCACGCATTTTTTTTATAAATTAATATAAATTATTAGTTGAAATCAATCAAGTATGGCGTTTTAAGGACATCATAATTCTATTTGATCTTGATAAAGATCATTTGTGACTTGATTGTGATAGGATATTCTTAGCATCTGTGTTTCCTTGGGCTGCAGCGAGTTCGAAGTATTCCACGGCCTCTTCTTTATCCTGTGGTACCCCGCGTCCTTCTGAGTACATCATACCTAACCTGTATTGTGCGCGTGAGTGTCCGTTCGCAGCGGCCATTTTATACCACGTTGCGGCCTCAAGATTGTCCTTACGGACCTCAATACCGTTCTCATATATGTTGCCTAAAGCGAATTGTGCGCCAACATCTCCCAACTCAGCTCTTGCTTTATAATCTGCTGTTTTTGAAAAACGCTTGTTCTTTGGATCATTGATGTATGTATCCAGATATTCTTTGGCTTCTTTGTGGCCTCTTTTTGCTGCTGTTTCCAATAACTCTATGCCTTCCTTTCCAGATCTGAATCCTAATGTTCCCCTGTATATCAGAAGTCCTAGTCTATACATCGCCTCTGCATTCTTTTCATCGGCTGCTTTAGAATACCATTTTTCTGCAAGTTCGTATTTTTTCTGGCTCTCATATATCTCTCCGAGTTTCTCCTTTGCTTCTGTAAGATTGTGAGTCTCGGCTGCCTCTGTGAACCATCTGATCGCTCTGGACGTATCCTTTGGTATACCGTCCCCATTCATGTAGGCCATTCCAATTTTTGTTTGGGCATAGGGGTCTCCCGTATTGGCCTTTTGTAAGAGTACGGCAATGTCTCCAGCAGTGTTCATGATATCGTGGTATCCAAAGGAAGGATAAATGGGTTTCATTTACTATAATGAATAATTATATACACTAATGCCAAAAGATAGTTATATGGTAAAAGGCTAGCTCGGATGTACCACACCGGTGATATGATGAAGATGAATGATTATCAGTTGGAAACGATCGTCCGTAATCTTTCCACAATAAGAGAGAGAAGTCCCTTTTACAGGGAGAAGTTCAAGAACATCGATTTGACAAAGATAAGATCGCAAGAAGATTTCGAGACGCTTCCTTTTTCAGATAAGAACGATCTTCGTGATGCATATCCTCTCGGATTGCAGTCTGTACCAGACAAGGAAGTCGTAAGGATACATTCATCATCAGGTACGACTGGAACTCCGGTGATAATACCATACACACAGAGGGATGTGGAAGATTGGGCCATTCAATTCGAGCGTTGCTATCGCATGGCCGGTGTCACGGAAATGGACAGGGTCCACATCACACCGGGATATGGATTATGGACAGCAGGCATAGGTTTTCAACTTGGTGCAGAGAGGCTCGGTGCGATGACCATTCCGATGGGTCCAGGTAATACGGATAAACAATTGAAGATGATGGTAGATCTCCAGAGCACAGTACTTTGTGCGACCTCGTCATATGCCCTTCTCCTTTCTGAAGAGATAGAGAAACGTGGCATAAAGGATCAGATCAAACTAAAGAAAGGGGTCATAGGATCCGAACGCTGGGGAGATAAGATGAGGAATAGGATCGCTGATGAGCTGGGAGTAGAGCTGTATGACATCTACGGACTCACCGAGGTGTACGGTCCTGGCATAGGCATCAGTTGCAGTTACAAGAACGGCATTCACATGTGGGATGATTACATCTATTTCGAGATAATAGACCCTAAGACCGGCGAGGTGCTTCCAGATGGCGAAGTGGGAGAACTTGTCATAACAACTCTCAGAAAAGAGGGTGCCCCACTAATAAGGTACAGGACACACGATCTCACAAGGATAATACCTGGGGATTGTCCCTGCGGTTCCAGATTCCCAAGGATAGACATAATCACGGGTCGTACCGATGATATGATCAAAGTCAAAGGGGTCAATCTTTTCCCCGCACAATTTGAAGAGTTATTGACCAAGTTCCCCGATGCGAGCAGTGAATATCAGGTAATGATCGATCATATGGAGGGCAAGGACATACTCACTTTATTCTTTGAGACAAAGGTCGATATCGATAAGAGACCGGCTTTGGAAAAGGATATTGCGAAGGAATTCAAGGATATGGTCAATGTGACGATCAGTCCGAAGGCGGTGGGTTTGGGTGACCTTCCAAGAAGTGAGAAGAAGACCCCTCGCATATTCGATAACAGGTATTGATCTGTTTAAAACATTTTCGATTCTTATCTTATTTAGATCTAAAAGAGGTTTAGATAGATATCATCTCTTACTGCCACCTATCATGACAAGATAGGCCAGAAGAGCTTCCAGTTGTATCCTTTCATTACTGCCTTCAATGATACGGAATTCCACTTCACCGGTCTTATCCATCAATCTGACCTTTTCAGAATCGGTTATACTCAATTCGAAGAAGGTTGAATGTATCTGACGGATGATATCCTGTCCTGACAGTCCGTATATGATCATTATGTTGTCAAGCATCTCCCTGGCATGAATGAAATTTCCTGCGAGTGCTGTTTCAAGCATTTTCTTGACCTCTTCCGGATTGGCCATTCCAGTGGTCTGGTAGATCGTATCCAAGGTTATGGTGTTGCCCATAGAGGCTGCCACCTGTAATGAGTTGATGGCCCGTCTCATATCTCCTCTGGCAACATGTATGAGTCCTTCCAAGGCATCATCATTGATCTTGACGTTCTCTTTCTTGATTATCATGCTCAGATATTCCAATACATCCTCTCTCGAGAGTGGGGTGAATCTGAATACAGCGCATCTAGATTGTATGGGGTCGATGATCCTGGAAGAGTAGTTGCATGAAAGTATGAAACGGCAGATCTTGGAGTATTTCTCCATTGTTCTTCTTAGTGCTGCTTGAGCGTCAGATGTAAGTGCGTCTGCCTCGTCCATGAATATTATTTTAAACTCAGCGCTTCCAAGGGGGGCGGTCCTGGCGAACTCTTTGATCTTTCCTCTGACGACGTCAATGCCTCTTTCGTCCGATGCATTGAGTTCGATGAAGTTGCCCTTCCACTCATCCCCAAACATTTCCTTTGCCATTGCAAGCGAACATGTGGTCTTTCCCGTGCCTGCAGGGCCTGTGAACAGTAGATGGGACATGTTCTTGGATGCGACATATGCTTTGAGTCTCTCTGTCACATGCTTTTGTCCCACGACCTCGTTAAGAGTCTTGGGTCTGTATTTTTCTGTCCAAATCTCGTTAATGGGGAACACCTTCGAATGCCATAATGTATAGCGTGTTTATATTGTCATTGACATATATTTGTAAATGGTTTGGATAGTCAACAAAGAGACCAGGTCTCTCTGTTGGCTTAAGATCCGAGATTAGCCTTCGCTATTGCCTCGTCGATTTCCTTTTTCAATGAATCTGGTAGACCCTCAATGCTTCCGGCTAAGAATCCTTTGACTATCATGCCGATAGCATCATCTTCCGTCAATCCGCGGGACATAAGGTATTCTATCTGATCCCTTGCGATCTTTCCAACGGCAGCTTCGTGTGTCATCTCGACATCTGCAACATGGGCTTCCAGTTCGGGTATGGCAAGTGTGGTTCCGCCGTCCTCTAGGATAAGGCTCCTGCATTCCAGATGTGCCTTTGCACCTGATGCGTTCCCGATGAGTTTTCCGCGAGCAATCATAGATCCGCCTTTGGTTATGCTTCTGGACATCAGCTGTGCATTTGTATTCTTGGCGTTAAGGATGGCCATTCCTCCGGTATCAACGTTGGATCCCTTCTCTGCAAGGCATATGGTGTTGAATGCGCATGTCGCATTCTCACCGTTGAGATTGGCAACGGGGTAACTCTGCAAAGAACCGACCGGGTTCAAAAGTATGTAGTTGTTAGTGTAGGAAGAGTTCTTTCCCATAATTGTAGCTGTTCTGGGGCGGACACCTGTCTCTTTTCCCCAGCTGTGTATCATGGAGAACTGAAGTTTGGCATTGTCATGAATGTATATCTCTGATACACCCACATGTAATGCATCGTCGGAATGGTGAGTCGTGGAACAACCAGTGATTATCTCAAGTGATGATCCCTCTTCCATTATGATGATATTGTGGAGATTCTGGATGCTTTTGTTCTTATTGAGAAGCATGCATGTTTGAACGGGATACTTGGCGTGATAGTTCTGCTTGACGCGGATGAAATATCCATCAGAGTCCTCCAGGTAGGTCTTTGCCGTGTATTTGTCCTTCATGGGATCCATCGATTTCCACATGTAGTCCTTGACCCAATCATATTTTTTGAATGCTGCCTGGGTGGACAGCATTTCGACGCCTTCCTGTTCTTTATTGGAACAGTGGCTCATTCCATTATCGATGAATACGATGGTACCTGAGCGGTCCTCATTGTTGGTGACCCCGACGCGGGTCATGACCTCCTTGAATTCATTGGAATCTTCAATGTTTTCGATTTGTTTGGGGTCACGAGTACCTTCATCAAATCTGTTTAGGTCGATGTCCTTGCCGTAGGCTGCGGCTTTGTTCAATGCCTTTTTTACATCTTCACCATTCTGCATTTGATACACTCTCCGTAACCTTTTTCTCTAATGTCCTTAAGAATGTCCATTGGGCGTCCTTGACAGGATATTGTACCGTCTCTCATGATGTATGCTGTATCGGCGCCGATATAATCCAAGATTTGTCCTGTATGAGTGATCACAAGTGATGAGACATTCTTTTTCGCTCTTTCTACACCGCATAAGGTTGAATTATACAACAATTCGTGGACTTTCTTTCCTATCAAGCCTATGCTTTCTATGTCCACTCCCGATTCAGGTTCATCGAGCAATACGAACTCAGGTTGCTGTGCAGTCAGTTGGAGAAGTTCCGATCTTTTGATCTCTCCGCCGGAGAAACCGACGTTTATATCACGATCCATGAATTTGTCCATTCTGAATTTATCAGCGTTGTTTATGATATTCTCACAATCGCTGTTTTTGGCGGTTGCCCTCACCAGGTCACCGAGTTTCACACCAGTGACGTTAGGGGGTCTTTGCATCATCATCCCTATGCCGAGTTTTGCGCGCTCGTCAACGGGCAAATCTGTGATGTCTAAGCCTTTAAAGAAGATCTTTCCTTCGGTAATCTTTGTAGTACCATATCCCATTATCGCAGAGAGTAATGTGGATTTGCCGGAACCGTTGGGTCCGAAGAGGACGCAGGTATGTCCATCAGGGATGGTCATGTTTATACCTTTGAGGATTTCTCTGCCTCCGGCCCATACATGTAGGTTTTTGATCTCTAGCACAGTAACACCGTGTTACTCGATATGAACCGTCATTTAATAAACTATTGTAAATGTGGGTCAGTGTTGATTTACGTTATCAAAAATCTGTTAATATATGTTAATGCGTGCATAATGCTACAATTACGGATTATTAATGGTTAAAACTTTTTTGGTGTGTGGCATTTACAATACTAGATTACGAAAGCATTTAGATTTAATTAAATTGTATATATTATTCTTAGATTTTTGGGACTTTTCGTCGTCACACTAGCGTTTGTATAATACGTTTTAAAGTTTTGAACGGTTCATATCGCTGCGCATAAGAATAGATTATAACGTCTTAATTCCATCGGGGTCTTCATATGAAAGTATATGACGCCTACAAACTGGCAATCGAGACTGGTATGAAAAACGATCCACGCCCCAAGGATGAGGTTAAACTGGTACTCAACGAGGCTAAAGAAGAATATGATGGGCTTTCAGATGAAAAGAAACCCTATTACGATCAGGAAAGATTGTGGAATCCCTATGCTGATTCTCGTCTGATGTGGGGAGAGGAGGTCGCCAAGGAAACTGATGCAAAACAGTTCATGTGGGGCATCGATATTGACACATCCGAGATACTTCTTGCAGACAGATTGAGAGAAAAAGGAAAGAAAATATCTGCAGTTGTGGCACATCATCCCGTAGGAAGATCTAGAACCTGTTTTCCAGAAGTGATGTGGATGCAGACAGGAATGTACGACGATGTCAATGTACCGATAAACATTCTTGAAGGGCTTATGAAACCGAGGATGGAAGAGGTAAAGAAGAATGTCCTCGGTTCCAATTATAACAAGCCAGTAGATGCGGCAAAATTACTCGATGTCCTCATGTTCAACATACATAGCCCCGCTGATAACATGGTGCAGAAATACATGGGTAAGATGTTCAAAGATTCTGAGCCGAAATACCTGGAAGATATCATTGATAGGCTGATGAAAGAACCTGAGTTCCAAACCGCAACAAAACTTAACGATCCGCCAAGGATAATGGTGGGTAGCAAGAAGAATCACTGTGGAAAAGTGGTCAGTAAAATGACAGGTGGAACATCCGGCCCCAAGGAGCTCTATGAAAAACTGGCGATTGCAGGCGTTGGTACTGTTGTCGGAATGCATTTCCCAGATGACCATATCGAAGAGTGCAAGAAGCATAATATCAATGTCATAATCTCTGGGCATATGGCGTCCGATTCATTAGGAATAAATCTCATATGTGATGTTTGGGAAAAGAAAGGTATAGACGTCCTAGGATGTTCTGGATTTACAAGATTTAGTAGGAACTGACATGTTTGATCGTGCCTCGGCTGTGATCAAAGACAGTACAAAACTGTCATTCGAATATGTGCCAGAGACCCTTGTCCATAGGGAAGAGCAAATGAAACAGTTGGAAATGCTTTTCCGCCCCATGGTAATGGAGGGCTGCGGTTGTTCAGCATTTCTTTCGGGAGGTGTTGGTACTGGAAAGACAGCAACAGCAAAACGTTTTTGCGAGGATATGTCCAAGTACTGTGCCAGAACAGGTAAACTTATGGACTATGTGTTTGTAAATTGTAGGATAAGGAATACAGAATATGGTGTCCTTTTACATTTGGTGAGGCATTTTGATCCTGGATTTCCAGAAAGAGGATTTTCTGCAGAAGAGATGCTCAGGTC
This sequence comes from Candidatus Methanogranum gryphiswaldense, assembly GCA_019262145.1. Lineage (NCBI taxonomy): Archaea > Methanobacteriati > Thermoplasmatota > Thermoplasmata > Methanomassiliicoccales > Methanomassiliicoccaceae > Candidatus Methanogranum > Candidatus Methanogranum gryphiswaldense. The sequence continues at coordinate 624,825 of CP076745.1, forward strand.
ATTCCGTACACACATAGAGAACAGTGCCAGACCAATAATTGTGGTATTCGATGAGGTTGATATGCTGTTGAAGAACAACAGTAAGAACCTGGTTTATCAGATGATGAGGATGAATGATGAGTTGAAAAGATCCTCCGTCTCATTGATGATGATATCCCAGGTATCGATAGCTGAGTTATTGGACGAGGCGTCCATATCCACGTTCAAACGTGCAAATACTGTCAGGTTCGAAAGATATTCTTTAGGTGAGCTGAGGGAGATCATAGATATTAGGGCAAAGGAAGCTCTGGTTGCAAACGCTCTCGGCACCGATGAGGTTTCTTTGCTCGCTGAGATAGCTTCTCAGTATGGTGATGCCAGGTTTGCGATCGAATTGATCGAGAGGTCCGCATCTATAGCAGAATCTGAAAAGATCGGTCGGATCACAGCAGATGATATACGTACCGCTAATGCAATGATATATAGCGATGTTTCTGAGAATAAATTAAGAGATCTTGATATCAATAGGAAACTGGCTCTTCTCGCGATATCTCGTGCTATAAAATCTGAATCCTATGTCAGCATTACTTCTGCAGAGAAGACCTATGCGGTTGTATGTGAAGAATACGAGCAAGTGGCAAGAAAACATACCCAATTCTGGACATATATACAAGATATGGAACATTGTGGATTGTTGTCCACTGAAGTAAAAAGCGAGATAGAGGGCGGCAGGGTCACATACATTTCAATCCCCAATATACCGCCAAAGGAGTTGGCCAAGAAATTGGAATATCTGATGGAGATTCCACAATCTGCCGACGAATATGAGTGGTAATATGAAGTGCGATATGTGCGGTCATGATGCTGTAACGTTCATTCGTTACAACGGTTCTCATCTTTGCTCAGAGCATTTTCAGAAGTATGTTGAAAAGAGGATAAAAAAAGAGATAAGGAAGCAGATCAACGTGTATCCTGGCGATACCATCGCAGTTGCTGTTTCCGGAGGAAAGGACAGCATGGTCACCCTTCACATGATAGACTCTATTTTCAGGGAAAGAGGGGATATAAACATATGTGCCATATCGATAGATGAAGGCATAAGAGGATACAGACCTCCAAGTTTGGATATTGTAAAGGATTTTTGTGCAAAGAGAGACATCGATTGGCATGTGCGCTCTTTTTCTGAATTAGGTCTTGAAATGGACGATGTTGCTCCAGTCTCCGGAGAGAACAGTCCGTGTACATACTGTGGTGTATTCAGGCGTAAACTGATGAACGATGAGGCAAGAAATGTCGGTGCCAGATTCCTTGCCACGGGTCATAATCTAGACGACATGGCGCAATCGATAATGATGAACTTCGTTCGTGGAGATATTGAGAGATTGGCAAGGTTGGGACCTCATACGAAGGTACAGCCTGGGCTTGTTCCAAGATTTCATCCGTTGAGAATGATACCCGAGAAGGAGTCCCTATTGTACGCCTTGGTATCCGGTATACCATTCTGGGATGGAGAATGTCCATATTGGAAAGAAGCTCTAAGAAATCAATATAGGGATATTGTAGACGAGTTGGAAACAAGGTCCCCTGGTTCAAAGTTCAGCATATTGTCTTCGTACGATCAGATCCGTCCCATGCTTTCTGAAGAATACACTGCAGCAGAGCTTCATTTTTGTGGATGTGGTGAGCCAACACTCGGTGTTAGATGTAAAGCATGTGAATTGTCAGAACTGTTGATAAAGAGAATCAACGGATGATATGTTTTAACTTAGTTTGCTGGTTGGCATCAACTTTATCATTTTTCTAATACTGAAACATCGTATGAGAAATACGACATTAAAAACTCAAATTATGTCTTTGAAAGGAACTATGTCACAACATGTGCACTCTATACACATTGTATGGAAACTACGCGTGTCAAGATGATATTTTTCCATTATTCTTTTTTGAAGATTGGCTAAGTATATCACGCGTTCCGATGTGATCGGAGGTTGTTGACCTATTGCTTTTTTTAGATTCTCTTTGTTCATAGCGTTCTGTCTGAGAGCCCTTACTGTAGGAACTACGCCCATTGAACACAATTTTTCAAAGCAATCCTCTATTTCTTGGTCTGTTTCGCCCATTCCAAATATTATATTGGAACTTACTTTTCCTTTACCGAATACATTCACTGCATATTCCAATAGGACCCATATATTATCATAGTCTAATTCTGGACACACTTTGAGGAACATACTCTTGGTGGGAGCTTCCAGATTTAGTTTTATTTCTGTTGCACCAGCTTGTTTAAGCATTTCAACATGCTCTTTTGTGGATACGTAGGGTTCTACACCTATGGGCATTTTCAGGAATTCATTGCGAAGTGCAGTAATGCATGACACAAATCTATCAACCGTATCGTCCACTGAACCAGCTACACCGCTGGTCAGGGATACTGAGACTACCTTCTGTTTAGAAACAGCATCTTTCACTTTGAATACGATATCATCATCGGTCAGTCCTTTGAATGTGCTTTCATCAAGGAGTGGCGATGTGCAATAGGCACAGTGATAGATACACCTCTGGTCCAAATTGAAGAATGCTTGTTCAGGGCAATGATAGACCACGGGTTTAAGTTCGACTTTGTTCAAAAACGGTTTTCCGTTCTTGGTCATAGCGTAACTCTTGTCTTTCACGACAAGTTCGAAGTCACCCTTATCGAAGGAAATTGACTTTTTTACCCTGAATCTGTCGAATGCGAATACCAATGAACCGTATCCTGCACCAGGACCTGCGGTGGAATGGGATACTCTGAAAGGAAATTCAAAATCCTCTGGTATTTTGACCGATCCTCCAAGTATGAGTTCGGCTTTCTTTTGGATCAGATCCTCTTCCATTTCACACCATCCGCGGAATCTTCTAGTTTATATCCTGCCGCGGCAAGTTTATCCCTGACCATATCTGCAAGTTCATACTGTTTACGTGATCTGAGTTCTTTACGTAGTTCGATTAAAATATTCATCAAAGAATCGAAAGCATCATCATCTTTTTGTTCGCCTTCAGGTAATATTCCCAAGATTTCATTGAATTCTCCCATCAAAGACAGGATCTTTTCTGCATCTTTCTTGGTCAGTTTCCTCTCTCCCATGGCCTTATTGGTCGTACGTGCCAATTGGAACATTTCTTCAATAGCTGCGCGGGTATTGAAATCATCATCCATGGCATCTTTGAATCTGGCCCTGGATCCTTCGATCATATCACATATGTCGCTGTTGCCTTCGGGTCCGGTCTTTGCATAGGATTGAAGGTCTTGGTAATTATTCCACAATCTTTTGAGTGCGACCTGTGCTTCATTCAGCATGTCCTCTCCATAGACCAGGGGGCTGCTGTAATGGGTGTTTAGGAAGTAGAAACGAATCGTATACTTATCGAATTTTTCAGTCACGTCTTTAACTCTGAAGAAGTTGCCAAGGGATTTTGACATTTTTTCTTCTTTAGAATTGCTTGCACCCTTCACTTGCAACATGCCGTTATGTATCCAGTAATTAGCCAGAGGTTTTCCTGTTGCCGCTTCGGATTGCAATATCTCATTTTCATGATGGGGGAAGATAAGGTCGTTCCCTCCACCATGTATGTCTATTGTCTCACCCAGGTGATGTCTGATCATAGCTGAGCATTCAATATGCCATCCTGGCCTGCCTTCTCCCCACGGTGAGCTCCAACTGCAGTGTTCCTCAGGCTTAGCTGCTTTCCATACTGCGAAATCCAAAGGATCCTTCTTTTGTTCATCCTGTGTTATGCGTCCCGAGGATTCCATGTCTTCGATCTTTCTGTTCGAGAGTTTACCGTAATCCTGTTTTTTTCTAACTGAGAAGTACACGCTGCCATCTGGTGTTGTGTAACCGTAACCGTTCTTGATGATCCCTTGGACCATGGCGATTATATCATCCATGCTCTCGCTGGCCTTAGGATAAATATCGGCCTTTTTTATACCAAGTTTCGCGGCATCTTTGAAATATTCTTCTATGTATCTTGTAGACAGCTCGAGAGGATCGATACCTTCTTTGTTGGCTTTGATGATGATCTTATCGTCAACATCAGTGAAATTTGTTACATGAGTGACATCGTAACCTGAATATCTGAGGTATCTGGCTATCATGTCGAATACGATCATGCTTCTTGCATGGCCCATATGAATGTCATCGTATACGGTGACCCCGCACACGTACATTTTGACTTTACCAGGTTCTATCGAAATGAATTCTTCTTTTTTATTGGTCAGATTATTGTGGATCATTAAAGACATGGTTCATTCCTTCTTGAATGTGGAGTTTTTAGGTATGGATAAATCTGCAAGGTCTTGAAGATTGGATGCTTCTTGAAGTTGTTTGATAGCTTCGCGTAATGCCTCTATTTCGCATTCCAATTGTTGAACGCGGTCTGATATGTAGTCTGGTAGATCATTATGTTTTAGAGGATCGTGTTTTACTCCGTCCTTCAATATGATCTTTCCAGGCACACCGACCACAGTGCAGTTTGGTGGAACATCTTTCAGGACGACTGACCCAGCCCCAATTCTGACGTTATCACCTATCGTTATGTTACCGAGGACGGTCGCATTAGCACCACAGACGATGTTGTTTCCGAGAGTTGGATGTCTTTTTCCTTTGTTAGCAGACACACCTCCCAATGTCACTCCTTGGTAGAGTGTGACATCATTGCCGATAATGGCCGTCTCACCGATGACCACACCTGTTGCATGGTCAATGAAGAATCCTTTGCCTATTGTTGCACCAGGGTGTATGTCGCACCCTGTTAGTTGATGTGCTTTGAAATTTATTTCCCTAGCTTCCATATATTTTCCCTGAAGCCAAAGTTCGTGACTCTCTCTGTACATACATACAGCATGCAGTCCAGTATGGAATTTGATTGCATCTTCCTCATTGATGATCGCAGGGTCGCGTTCCATCACTGCTTTTAGGTCATCGGGATCTATTCTCATGCTATCAGTACGTCAATGAATACCCCGTTTATTTATCTATTTATTAAGTCAACAATGATAACATCATTGCACATCAACGATAAATACGCGATTTTAATGTGATCACACACTTTCATTGATCGAATTCTTCCGGATCATTGTTACCAAATTTCACTGCTGGGCATGGTCCGTAGCAATCCTTGCAGAATATGCATTCATCTTCATGTATGGCGACTTTGCCATCTTCGATATAAAGGGCACCTGGTTTACATCTGGCCACACATAGTCCACATCCTACACATTGTTCGGCACGGACCACAAGTTGGAATGCTTCATTCATATGTTGTTTTGCGTCATTCTCTACATAGGCCTTGGATATTATGGCTCCATCACCGTAGAATGTGACATAGTCTGCTTCCAGATAATTCTCTTCCTCGTTATGGTTTATTACCCATCCCAATGCATGTGTGAAAGGTTTTAGTTTATGAAGGTCGATTGGTCTGGACAGTGCGGCTTCTATGCTATAGCCCATAGTGCAAGGTGAGTATCCTTCCTGTATCTTTATACCGACAGGGCCGCTGATAGATTTATTTGTTTTTTTGGTCAATTCGGGCACATCCTTTCCAGTGATTCTTTTTATCTCATCGCGAATAGATTGTGGAGCGGATTTCCATCTCCACAGTCCATAATCCTTCCATTCTGCGGGAAGCTCATTTTCCTTTGTGTAGTCGTCGAGGAATTTGTCCCATTGGGGATATCTGTCTGCAGACCTTACGATATCGAATTCAGCAAGATCTGATGCAGGACATAGGAAACATCCTATTCTGTCCAGCCCTTTGGTGTACCATATGTTGTAAGGCTCTTTGCGCATGAATATGTACATCCAGATGTGCATGGCACTCCAGTTCTGTATCGGAGATGCCCCTATTTGTCCTGGTGTCCAAGGGTTTTGCCATACGCGAGGTTTAGCATTTCTTGCTTCAGATTCGTATTTCCTTTGTCCTATGAACGATAGGACGCCATTGGGGAAATTCTTGTTTATTGCAGATACCATCGGTCCTAATTTATTCGTTTTGCAGCACCATCTGAAATCCTTTGCGGGCGGACCGAATTGTACTAAGTTGCCAAAGAAAGCATCCACTGGTGCTTTTTCTTCGATCAATTTTATGTTATGTCTTTGGCAGACATCATGCACATGTTCCACGGTCTCATTGAATTCAAGTCCCGTATCTATGAACATAGCAGGTATGTCCAATCCTGCATCTATGGACAGAAGCAAGGTGGCCAGTGAATCCTTTCCTCCAGAGAAGGAGACAACAGTTGGAAGATCGTATTTCACCATTGTGTTCCGCATGAAGCCCATGGCCTCTACGATCCTTTTATCCATGACGGCTCTGTTCGCTTCAACAGCGTCATCCCATGTATGAGGGGCACCCGGTGTTATGAATTCTTCGGGTTTGTACCATCTGGTCTTTACGCCGACTCCTTTTTCTTGTTTGAGCATGTCCTCAACGGACATTTTGGCGATACCTGTAGCTATCACTTTCATATCGGGGTCTACAATTATGACCTCATCCCCGTTCTTGATATCAGGATGCGCGTCCATTATTCCTGGACCCATGAGGTTCTTGCTCTCCTGTATGAATTTTATGGCTCCTGGATCGCAGACCACATATGCTCTTTTCAATTTTCCTTCTAGACGTATTGCGCCTTGTAGGCGTATTATGAATTGCCATCCTCTGCCGACGTCATACCTCATGGTGCCGACAACACAGCCATCCACCAGTACCTCGTCCATGCGGTCTATCGCAGGAGATTTGTTTAGTATGACCAGGTGACCTTCAGGGATGACCTCTTTACCCGAGCCCTCTCCAAAAAGACCATCTATGACCCCTCTTATGTGTTGTATGTCATTATCGAATGCTGGCCTGGAATCTGCCGGTGGTGTGAGTTCCATCTCTTTTGTCCTGGACCCGCAAACGGGACATTTATCTGTCTCGAGAATAGGTAGATTGCACTCAAAACACCATCTGAGGTGATTTTTTCCAAGTCTTATAGATCCCATAATTCCATCACTGTTCTACCTGCTATAGATGAAGGAGATAAATAATTTGGTGGATTGTAAATGAGTTTGTCGCTCCGTATATACGTTAACCCAATACGATTTCACTATGATAGATGGATTTCATGCAGGAATTAATCTTGTGATGATCAACAGGCCATGTTCTATAACATTCTCATTTTGAATTGATAGATGTTAACATTTGTATATCGCTTTTGATGTCATTTTAGATTATTTAGAGTCTTATGGACAAAGTTGTAATCTGGCCGTAGGTCCATTATCGGAACGTATAAATCGTTTCGATCAGATTAAGCTACTGGCTGTGTAAAAGTTATGGTGATGGTCGAGTGAGCAGTTACCCAGTGGACGAACGTGTAAGGGACATATTAGTTGTTGTCTTGGCATGTGGTGCTGGATGCATGGATGCATTTGCCATATTGGCCTTGGGAGGGGTATTCATTTTTGCCTTGACAGGCAACACGATATTCATGGCGATATCGATAGTGGATGGTAATTACGTCAAGCTACTCACAACCCTCATTGTATTTGCTGCATTTATTCCAGGTACTCTTTTGGGTACAAAGATGTTAAAATCATCAGAACCAGGGCAGTGTTGGAATTCTCAGATGACCAAAGCCATGAGCTTGGAAGCTGGTCTAATTTTTATTTTCTTTGTTCTGCTTTATTTGCGTGGCGACAATACTGAATTTGCATCATTGGTACTTCCTATTGCCGTCAGTAGTTTCGCAATGGGCCTCCAATTCTCAATCACCAGTAGGCTGGCAGTAAAGGGAGCGATGGTCATCATGATAACAGGGATGTTGATCAAGCTCTTCAATGAAATGGTCTTTCCAGATATCAAGGAGAAAGTAGAGATACCAGAAAAAAAGGCAATCACAGGTACAAAGAGGCCATTATCTGAAAACACATCCAGGTTCTTTGGTTTAGTATGGATATCGTTCTTCGTTGGGGCTTTACTCTCTGCTCTCTTGATAAGGGTAAATTTGCTTCTTCCAGTAATTTTCATACTAGCAATGGAAATTCTGATACTCTTGTTTGTGACGGTCGGAAGGAAGAAAATGGAGTCCACCCATTAAAGTAGTAATGTAAAGACGACCAATGGGGACAATCAGGTCAACTCAAAAGTCATCTTAATGATAGAGTGAACATTGAGGATGTCGATTTCAAAGATCTGTCTGATTTATCTCTTATAAAAAGACTAAATATATTAAACGACGTGGAGGCGTGAAAGTGATCTTATGAAGACTAAGATAAAAGCTTCCAGGCGTGCGTTGGGAATGGATTATGCGATTCGTGAAGTAGTAGTCCCAGCCGATGCTGCCGAGAAAAACGGCAAGAAGCTTTACAAACTTAACATAGGTGACCCAAATAAATGGGATTTTGAGACACCCGAGTACTTCAAGAACACACTGAGAGAGGCCGTGGATAATACCGATAACGGGTATGGGGATTCCCAGGGTAACCTCAATCTCAGAGAAGCGATAGTTCAGAGAGAACGTGAGAAACACGGAGTGAAAATAACATCGAACGATGTCTATGTCACGGCCGGACTCAGCGAATGCATAAATGTGCTAATGGCAACTCTCATCGAGCCAGGAGACGAGGTGCTCGTTCCTGGGCCAGGGTATCCATCCTACGCACAGTATACGAATTTTTACGAGGGAAAGATCGTACCATATGAGCAGATCGAAAGAGAAGAATGGCGTCCAGACATCGATATGATGCGCGATCGCATTACCGATAGGACAAAAGCACTGGTGGTCATAAATCCAAATAATCCAACCGGTGCAGTTTATTCTGAAAAAGATCTGAGGGCTATCGGTGACATCGCAGCAGAATACAACATTCCCCTCATATCGGATGAGATCTACGATAAGATCGTATTCAAAGGTAATTTCTTTTCATTGTCCAGATTACCGGATGATGTTCCGAGGATAATCATGAATGGTTTTTCCAAGGTCAATCTTATGCCTGGATGGAGAGAAGGATATTGTTACTTCATGGATAAGAATGGGCTCATGGATGAGATACGTGAGGGCATGATGAAACAATTCCGCGTCAGGATTTGTCCCAATGTTCCTTGTCAGGAAGCGGCGCGGGCATCACTTCAAGGACCTCAAGATTACATAGTCGATATGAATCGCAAACTCAAGGAGAGGGCTGATTTCACATATAAGAGGTTGAATGAGATCCCAGGGATATCCACAAGAAGGGCAATGGGTGCGTTATACATGTTCCCCAAGGTAGAACTTGGTAACACCTGGAAGTCTGACAAGGATTTCGTATTCGATCTCATAAAAGAAGAAGGGGTCGTATTCGTCCATGGTTCTGGATTCTGTAAAGAATTCGGGCAGTCTCACTTCAGAACTATCTTGTTACCTCCGATGGAAACTTTGGAAGAGGCGTACGATCTCTTTGAGAAGTTCATGGTAAGACATCAATGATGGCTTGAATCTTTACGAAAACATTAAATGGCCGGGAAATTCCCGGCATGAATTTTTAAACTTTTTCTAATCTTTTCAGCATCTTTACTGCCGCATCTACTACATCGCGACCTTTTTCAATACGATCTACAGCTTGGAGTTGAGTCATATTCGGTCCTGTAATTCCGAAGGCGACAGGTTTGTTGTATTTCAACGAAAGATCCGCAATCTGTCTGGATGCTTGTGATATGACTATCTGATCATGATCGGTCTCTCCTTTGATGACAGCTCCAATCGTTATCACGGCATCTACGTCTGTCTTTTCAAGCATGGTCTGTACTGCAAGGGGGATCTCGAATACCCCAGGTACCATTATTGTCTTGCTTATTTGGACGTCAAGGAATTCGGCTTCTGCCTTAGCCCTTTCGATCATCATCATCGTAACGTCATAGTTGAATTCCGCTGCTACCATTCCTAGTTTGTATTTTGCCATTTTATCACCTGTATTGTACTGGACCTTCGTCCGCAAATCCCTGTCTCAATCCCATTCCCGCTCTTTTTGTTAGGTTTTCTGGACGGAATAATAGATCGTAAACATTGACGGCATGTTCTCTTGTTCTGCTGTTTGCCAGAGAAGCGAGTTCTTTGTCGTCCCGTGCCTCATCGGCATGTACGAAGACCTCTATGATGTGTTTGTTTGTTGTTAATTGAGTAGCAATGAGTCCAGTGGATGCTTCATGCGCGCACATCTTGTCCTTCTCTTTCGGTCCGGGCATACCCAGTGCCAACACAATGTCACAATGTTGTTCTTCAATGAGTTTTTTGCATGCTACAGGCAGATCTTTAACACCGGGTACGGTGTATCTTATGACCCTGAATCCTGTACCAGTATGATTAAGTTCGTCTATGGCGGATGCGGCCATATCGTATCTTGCAAATGTCGTATCTGCGATGCCTATGAGTTTCATTGCATGCCTCTTATTTTTGCTACAATCTTTCTTGTCGCGTTAAGGTCATCCGCGTATTCGTTAGCTCTTACGATCCTTATATGATCCAATCCATGGGCCTTTAGATCTTCTTCGAGTTTCTTTTCGTTGAATTTTTGGTCAAACCCTAGAACTATGATATCAGGATCAATATCTTTGACGGTCTCAAAGATATCACCCTCCTTTCCTATGACGGCCTTATCGACCGGTTTCAATGCTTCAACAACCCTTACACGTATGTCTTCGGGAGTTATCGGTTCATGTTTTTTTGAACGAACGGTCTTATCACAGGCCACGATGACGATCAATTCGTCTCCTAATGCCTTAGCTTGTTCTAGGTAAGATATGTGTCCGGGATGGATAAGATCGAAGACTCCCGTTGCCATTACCCTAACCATTATAATCACAGGTCCAGGTTGTTCTTTTCAAGGTATTTTTCCCAAGCCTCTACGACCTCTTTACCTGTAATGAACGGGATGTCTTTCCTTTTTGCGTATTCAATGACCTGTTCCTTCTGTCTAGAATTTCCATCGTCACCCATCATTTCACATATTGTTGCGGAAGGTTTGACACCTGCCATGTACATTAATGCTGTACAAAGTTCAGTGTGTCCGAATCTCGTTTTGAGTATCTTGGAAGATGTATTCAGAAGATGTACATGTCCAGGGGCGCGGAAGTTTTGCCCGATCTCTTTCTCAATATCTTTTGCGGATTTATCCTGGAATATCACTTTAGAATATTCCCTGATGGTCAAAGCTCTGTCCTTATCAGTAATGCCAGTATACGTTTTCCTGTGGTTTATCGTGATACCAAAGGAGGACTTTGTATTATCATATGGTATATCGTTGGGTGCCATGTCCTTCAATATGGGATATTTTTCCCGGTCATCCCAATAAACATCTGCCATGAAAGGAAGTCCTATATTTTTGGCCAGTTTGTAAGGTGTTGTTGTACAGACCAGGCCGCCAGCATCTTGCCTCATCATCTTAAGTTGTTCCCATGTGATGAATTCAGACGCAACGGTAAGATCAGTTTCCCGTTCTCTGTCATCGAAATCGAATACAAGGACTGGCCTTCCTGCCCTTATCTCGTCCAATGCTTTATCAATGCTCATCTTGACTACCGTTTTTTGAATGGGGAATGTATTAAAATAATAATGGTTTACTACCTATATTTTGGTAAAAACTATTCTTTGGGTTCAATCAGCATTGGATAAATCTTGGTCTAAATGTGTTTTTATCTTCAATTTTCCTTTCGAAACCTAATAACTTAACAAATAAGGTGGACCGAATCTCTTTTTAACAGCATCTACTATTATGCGTTCGATAATATGACTTTGGACGATGCCCGTTTTATAAGACAGCAGGTGCAGGCCCACAACAAGTGGTTCGAGGACTGCATTCCAATGATCGCTTCTGAAAATCTTATGAGCCCTCTTGCTAAAGAGATGCTAATATCTGATTTTGCAGACAGGTACGCTGAGGGTACCCCTGGAAAAAGGTACTATCAGGGTAACATATATGTCGATGAGGTCGAGCTTAAGGCGATGGAGATCGCGAAAAAGCTATTCAAGGCTGATTTTGTGGACGTAAGACCCATTTCAGGAACGGTTGCCAACATGGCAGTGTTATTCGCATTTGCGCAGCCCGGGGACACAATAACGACTTGTGCATTGGCACAGGGAGCACACATTTCTACCTGTGAGTTCGGTGCATTCGGACAAAGAGGTGTTAATTCAGTTAATTATCCCTTCAATGTAGAGGATATGAACTTGGATGTCGACGGTACGATAAAGACCCTCAAACAGGTAAGACCCAAGGTCGCCCAGTTTGGTCTTTCAGTTTTCCTGTTTCCTCCGCCACTGAAGGAGCTTCAAGATACATTCAATGAGATAGACTGTCTTGTATGGGAAGATTGTGCACATGTTCTCGGACTTATTGCCGGTGGACAGTTCCACGATCCGCTCAGAGAGGGCGTGAATATCATTTCCTCGTCAACGCATAAGACGTTCCCTGGACCCAATCATGGAATGATCCTTGGTACGAATCTTACGGACGAGCAGGAAAAGAAGATACAGAAGGCAGTATTCCCAGGTGTAACGTCGAGCCACCACCTTCATGCGATGGCCGCACTTGCGATCACACTTGCAGAGATGGACGTCTATGCTAAGGATTACGCATCACAGGCATGCAAGAACTCTCGCGCGCTGGGACAAGCGTTGTACGAACTTGGTGTACCGGTACTCTGTCCTGATTTGGGATTCACAAGGTCTCATGCGATAGCAGTTGACGTATCTCAGTTCGGGGGCGGCAAGGATTGTGCAAAGGCCCTTGAGGATGCAAATATAATCTGCAATAAGAACATGCTTCCATGGGATACAAGTTCTGTGAAGCCTTCTGGATTGAGATTGGGATCACAAGAGATGACACGTCTGGGAATGAAAGAGAGCGAGATGAAACAAGTGGCGGAGTTCATCGCGCGCGTCGTTGCCAAGAAAGAGGACCCGAAGAAGGTCGCAAAGGATGTAAAGGCATTCAAGAAGGATTTCTCAACGATCCAATATTGCTTCAATTCGGGAGAGCCTGCGTACGAGTATCACAAGCTTGTTGATTGAATAGGGTCAAACTATATTTGGGGTGCAGGTCTTATTTTAGATCGCCCCCATTTAACCTTTTTCCTAAATTATTTTGATACCTAATTCGTTGTAACAGTTACCTGGAATATGCAACTCCCAGGCGGGTCCAAGATTACTTTTTATTGGTTGTTTAGGAATACCTTAAATATATGATAATTGTACATTAGATAATGAGTTCAGGCAATCGTGAGGACTATCTTATAAGTATTCTTAGGCTCACTGAGGGCGAAAGGGCCGCTAAGACCACAGAGTTGGCAAACTTCATGGGAATATCTCCAGCCAGTGTTACTGAGATGTTGAAGATCCTTTCGGTCGATGGATATGTTGAGTACGAGAAGTACAAAGGCGTGAAGCTTACTGAATCAGGACTCAATTATGCAAGGCAGATCAGAAAGAAGCATCACGTAATGGAGAATTTCCTTATGAACGTTCTCAATGTGGATCATCAAACGGCACACGAGGAGGCTTGTAAGATGGAACATGCAATTTCCGAGGATTCGATGTTGAGGCTGTGTCAGATGGTGGGCACTCCTGTTGACAGTGATTGTAAGAGTTGTGGAAGTCCCTGTAAAGCGGCATGTTCAGGTAAAATTGCGATCGAGACACTTGATCAGATGATATCTGGGGATCATGGCACGATCTCACATCTCAAGAGTGACAATTCCGACACAGTAAGAAGGCTGATCTCTATGGGGTTTGTACCTGGAAGAGCAATATCTGTTGAAGGCAGAATTTCTGAAAGGGGTCCAAGGATAGTCGGCATCGGTGATTCGACCATCGCGCTCGATGTCGATCTGGCTTCGGCCATATATGTGGACGTGGAAGATTAATGGTATCTGATATTGTTCAGGTGGCTCTGATCGGGCAACCTAATGTAGGTAAGTCTGCACTTTTTGCGAGGATGACAGGAGTAGGAGTAATATCCTCGAATTATTCTGGTACAACAGTAGAATTCGAAGAGGCTCACATCACAAGGAATGGTGTGACCGTAAATGTTCATGACCTTCCTGGGATCTACAGTCTTTCTAAGAATTCTCTTGACGAGGATGCCGCGATAAAGATGTTGGCAGATCCTGACAATGATGCGATAATCATAGTCGCCGATGCTACCAATCTTGAAAGCAGTATAGTCCTTTGTTTTGAGGTTCTTGAATTAGGACTTCCATCGATATTGGCGCTGAATAAGATCGATGCTGCGAAAAACAAATACGACATCGACACGGTCGCGCTATCGAAATCTTTGGGGATAACCGTAATTCCAGTTTCAGCCAGGACATCGGAAGGTGTAGACGCATTGGTGGACGCAGTATGTGCAGGAAAGGCCAGTGCACCTAATTTTAGGGTCAATTACAGTAAGAATATAGAGGTGGCAGCGAGCTCACTTGCAGAGGTCATTCCCGAGGGAAAATACAGATCATTCGGTGTGGCTATAAAGCTGATAGAGGGGACGAAGGATTTCATCGATATGGTCCCAGAAGAGGTCAATGATAATGCTGAGAAATTCCGTAGAATGCTCAACAAATTCAATAATGAGTCACCCGAGCAGACCATAGGTCGTGAGAGATACGCACTTGCCGATATAATGGTAAAAGGTGTCATGAGGAGAACTCAGAGGACTCAAACTACCAAAGAGAAGTTCTCAGACATGACAATAACTCCCCTAACAGGAATACCGATCATGTTGGCTGTCCTGGGAATGATCTTTTTGACAATAGTCTATGTGGGTTCTTTCCTTGATAGCATCATATCGAGTTTTTATGACTGGTGTATAGGGAATTGGCTTACAAGTTTTGCTTCGGGTTTGGACCCATTCTGGAAGGCTGTTGTCGAGGGTATAAATGGCAGTGTTGGGGCGATCCTATCGTTAGTGATACCTTACATAATGGTATTCTACATAATATTGGGCATACTGGAGGACTCTGGTTATCTTACGCGTGTTGTCGTTCTCCTTGATACCACTATGCATAGGTTCGGACTTCACGGTGGAGCGGCCATTCCAGTTATGGTTGGTATCGGATGCAATGTTCCGGCAATTTTGGCCACACGCACCATTCAGTCAAGAAGAGAAAGGCTCATAATAACATCGATAATCGTAATGGCGGTCCCTTGTTCGGCCCAGATGGCGATAATAATGGGTATAACCGGGAAGTATGCTGGAATACCCTATGCATTGGCAATTTTGGTCATGCTTGTGGCGCTTGGATGTTTGATCGGGCTAATCCTCAATAAATACCTCACCAAAGAGCCCAGCAGTCTTGCCATGGAGCTTCCGGACCTCGTAATGCCTCAGGCTAGGAATGTTCTATTCAAGACATGGGAGAGGATAAAGGATTTCTTCGTTATCGCTTTCCCGTTGCTGGTCATAGGAAGCATTATCGTTGAGATACTTTTAACATATGATCTATTGAATTGGATCATCGATCCATTGTCTTTCATAACAGTCGGTATGCTTGGATTGCCGGCAGTATGCGTGATAGCATTCATTGTGGGCATATTGAGAAAGGAGATGGCCGTTGGGATGCTGGTAATGCTGGGCCTTCTCACTACCATGACGCCGGAACAATTTGTTGTTTTCGGGGTCGTAATGGCAACATATGTTCCGTGTATCGCGACGCTTACCGTAATGTGGAGGGAACTGGGATGGAAAGATACATTTGTTGTATCGATCATCTCCTGTTTTGTAGCCATTCTCCTGGGGACAATGGTCAACATATTGTTCATCATGTTCTGATGGTCAAATAGACCCTATGAGAGTATGATCTAGATTTTCAGCGTTGTGTGAATACAGCAGTGATCGTCTTTGGATTCTTGTCCTCGATCTTGACGAATCCCACTCTCTCGAATTGTATTGAATCGGATTTCTCATCCAGAAGTCCTTTTTCTGCCAATCCTTCTAATATGGTTCCATCAGGCATAAGGACCTTGGTCTTTATGCTGTCCCTGCCGACCCACTGTACAGCTTTGAAACCTTGCTTGAGTATGGACACATCATTACCAATATATTTTGCAGGTGTGGCATATTCTATGTTGCATAGATCTTTAAGTCTCAGTTTTTTAGATTCGGCGAAAAGTTTCGAGTCTTCTCCTGATAGGAATATGGTCTTGCTTCCGTCTATGTTGTATGTCCTGCTTCCTCTTTCTGGATGATCAGGATGGAGTGGAGCCTTGCCTATTATGGCATCAATGCCTTCGATGTCATATCTGACTGGATCGTTAACAAAGAAGTATCTGTTGGAGATGTCGTCGATGATGTCTCTGTTCATACCGTAGAGGTTATCCCATGAGAATTGAATATCCACGGATTTCATACCGCTTTCTACCCAATATCTTCTGATGGCCTCAGGTCTAATGCCTCTTCTCTCAAGTGCTCTGACGGTACCTGTCCTTACATCATCCCATCCCGTATATTCTCCTGCATGGATGCTTTGTTTTATGAGTGAGGTCTTAAGCACGGTATCAGGTATATTGACCAATCCGTAATGGTAGTAGAAAGGCTTCTTCCATCCAAAGTAATCGAATATGTACTCCTGCCTTATTGTGTTGTTAAGATGGTCCTTTCCTCTGATAACATGCGTCATTCCCATCAGATGATCATCAATGGCGACAGACAGGTTCATCATAGGGTATGCACAGTATTTTGATCCGGTCAAAGGATGTGGATGATTCACGATCCTTAGAGCTACAAAATCCCTGACCGCTGGATTGGGGTGTTTTAGATCTGTTTTGATAACAGCGACAGCTTTTCCTTCTTCATATCCGCCCGCAAGTAGTTTGTCATATCTTTCAAGCTGGATCTCTGTAGGAAGATCATGACAAGGGCATGGAAGGCCACTTTCCTTGAGCTCTCTCCAGTGTTCCGCTTCACAGGTGCAAACATATCCTTTTCCCATTTCGATAAGTTTTCTTGTGTAATCGTAATAAATTTCGAATCTTGTCGATTGTATGACTGATTCGTGGATTTTGACGCCTAGCCAATCCAGATCCTCTGGGATCATATCATAGGCTTCAGGATCTATTTTCTCAGGATTGGTATCTTCATATCTGGCTATGAGTTTTCCATCATATCTTTTCACGTATTCGTCATTCAGGATGGAAACTCTTGTATGGCCTATGTGAAGTGGTCCAGAAGGTCCAGGTGCTATGCGCATTACGACCTTGCCATCTTTTGCATCGTCTAATTCAGGCAGCTGATAAACACGTTCTTTCTTTTCTTTGACCAGAAGCGACGAATCCATTTTTCTCAAGGCATCTGTTTGTGCATCCAGTCCCATAGCATTGATGTCTGAAACAATCGATTCGATGAGTTGAGTAATTTCTGCAGAATTGTTTCTGTATTCAGGGAATCCTCCGAGTATCTTACCTATGACTGCCTTAGGATTTGCAGTTCCTTTGAAGAATATTGCGTTCTGAAGTGCGAATTTCCTTATCGTATCTTCGATAGGTTCCCCTGACATGATTGGACATTCGAATTCCTGTATTTATCATTCGCCTAAAAGAAACAGGAATGGTCTCTTAGATCTCTTGTTGTCGTCTAGGTCGAGGTCTAGTTTGTATTGTTCTTCTTATCTGATATTACGCACCGTTTTAAGGACCGTAGTGTCAAATCAACTTGTGTCTTCGGTCAATCAATTGAGTACGTACACGCTGTAACTCAGATATCCTGCAATGACGAGCCAAACCAGATAAGGGATCTGAAGGTAACCTGCTATAGGGTCTATCTTTCTGAAGGTCAGTATCATAGCGAGAACCAGTATCCACATCACGACGATCATTATGAAAGCGAGTAAGTATTCTCCATACGTGAAGAAGATAGGCGACCAGATGAAGTTCAAGGCAAATTGTGCAACAAATATGGCAATAGGCAGTCTAATATCGGTATCCCTCTTCAGAAGCACAAGATAAAGTGAGATCCCCATTAGGATGTATAGAATGGTCCAGACAATTGGAAAGAGTATGGACGGCGGTGAGAGATCGGGAAGGTTGAGCGTCTTGTAAACGTCAACGCTGCTAGCTGTTAACAGACCGGATATAGTACCTATCCCTACACATGCAATAAGACAAATCGCTAATAGCTTCCAGTTAACTGTTCTTACCTCTGACAATTTTCATACCCGTATCTAATTCACATGCTCAGGATATATAGGTTTGCAAGTTTTTGAAATCAATGTTCTGGATGGGCGGTCGTCTGATCATTTGTGCATCTTTCGTTGTGTTAAATATTTGGTTTTTGAGCCATAATTATAAATGTACGTTACCTACGGGTGAAGTATGTCGCTAAGGAACTCCCTTCATGGAGATGTTCGCAAGGTCGAAGAGAATATAGACCCTGATTCAGGAAAGATCACCAAATATCTCATGGGGGACCAGGAGACCACATTCCTATTCACAAATCTGAATGGAAAGAAGGCAGCTGGAAATGTATTTTCCACAAGGAAGAAGATAGCTGATGCTTTGAATATCAAACCAGAAGATATCGTCAAGAGTCTAATGAATGCGATCGACGATCCCAAGGATACAAAGGAAATAAAAGATCCTGAATTCAAAACAAAAAAGATGGATCTGGATCTTATGAAACTTCCCATTCCTAAATATTTCCCAGAGGACGGAGGACGCTACATAACTGCAGGAATAATCATCGCGGAGTTCGACGGAAAAAGGAACGTATCTTTTCACAGGATGATGATAATGGACAAGGACCATATTGCGGTCCGTCTAGTTCCCAGACATCTTTTTACGATGTTCACCGAATCGAAGAAACTCGGTAAAGAACTCAACATTGCCATATGTGTCGGTGCACCGGCAGAGGTATTGTTGTCAGCAGCTGTTGCGATGGATTATGGGTCCGATGAGTTAAGGGTGGCTTCTTCTTTGGATCATATAGGTCACGGTGGACCTCTTGAGGTCGGAAGATGCGATAACGGGATACTTGTCCCATCTGCTTGCGACTACGTGATGGAAGGAAAGATAACGTTACAAACGACCAAAGAAGGGCCATTCGTGGATATAACTGGAACATATGATTGCATTAGAGATCAACCTGTTATAAAAGTGGACAAGATATGGACCAATTCCGACCCGTGTTTCCATATTCTCCTTCCTGGAGGATATGATCATTTCCTTCTTATGGGACTTCCCAGAGAACCGATGATATTCAAGACCGTGAGACAAGCAGTTCCACGTGTCAAGAATGTTCGTCTCACAGAGGGAGGATGCTGTTGGTTGAACGGCATAGTCTCCATTACAAAGAACAAGGAGGGGGATGGCGTGAATGCAATATTGGCAGCATTTACCGGACATCCATCAATGAAGAATGTGATCATTGTCGATGAGGACATAGACATATTCAATGACCGTGAGGTCGAATGGGCAGTTGCCACAAGGATGCAGGGCGATAGGATAATCAAGATACCTGGAGCTGCTGGGTCTTCTTTAGATCCAAGTACGGATAGTACTACATACAAAGTAGGTTTCGATGCAACCATTCCCATGAATGCGGACAGATCTCTTTTCAAGAAGGCGACCCTTGACGAACATCAGATTAGATGATTTCCGTGAAGCTACATGGAAATTTTACTGCGGGGAACTAGATGTAAAGGAATACAAGAGAATATCTGGTAAGTTCGGAAGTTATGCCCAAAAAGGTGGGCAGAGCAGCATGGTCCGTCTTAGGATGGCGGGCGGAGAGATAACGAAGGACAGATTGAAGTTCATAGTGGACTGTATCGATAAGTACGACATCGATCTCGTTCATCAGACTACGTGCCAGGCCATACAATTACACAATCTTAAAGGAGAACAGGTCTGCAAGATAATCGAAGAGGCGGCTAAACACGGCATCATCACTCTCGGTGGAGGAGGGGATTTTCCAAGGAATGTAACGGCATCTCCGCTTTCCGGTGTAGAGATTGGTGAATGTTTCGATGTATTGCCTTATGCTAAGGCAGCGGAAAGATACGTATTGGGAATTTTAGACGATCTGAAATTACCAAGGAAATTGAAGATCGGTTTTTCCAATTCTAAGAAGAACGAGGTACATGCAACTTTCAGGGACCTTGGATTCATGGCAAAATCGAATGGGAAGTTCGATGTTTACAGTGCGGGAGGTCTTGGAAACAACCCGCGCATGGGAATCTGTGTGGCACTAGACGTTGAGCCTTCCAATGTTCTGTACCATATCAAGGCGATGATCTGTACTTTTGTGAGATATGGGAATTATGAGAATAGGTCGAAAGCAAGGACCCGTTATATGCAGGAGACTCTCGGCGAGGAGGGTTACAGAGAGGCATATCTTGGTGAATTAGAGAAGGCGATCTCCGAGGGAGGTCTGGAAATACATGTTCCTTCAAAAGTGATATCCAAGAAAGGAAAGGTCTGTTCCGTCCCAATGTCACGTATCCATCCACAAAAACAGGAGGGCCTGTATTATGTGGCATATCATGCTATTGGAGGAGATCCAGTTCCAATGAGATTCAAGCAGATCTACGATGTCATCAATGATATGCCAGATGTAGAAATTCGCACATCTACCGAACAGACCCTATACATAATAAATTGCGACTCTGAGGAGGCACGGAAGATCGTAGATATCACTTATGACGGTGCAGTCAATCTTTTTGAGACCTCTGTATCTTGTATCGGCTCGACCATTTGTCAACAAGGATTGAGAGATTCAAACGGTCTGCTTCATCAGTTGATCGAGATGTCGAGGAGAAATAATTTTGCGGATGGGATACTCCCGCGTGTTCAGATCTCAGGATGCACTTCTTCTTGTGCTTCCCATCAGATAGGTACCATGGGCTTTCAGGGGACATCTGTAAAAGACCCCACAGGAGCATCAGTTCCTGCATTCTTTGTATTTGTAAATGGCTCTCATATTGCGGGAATTGAGCGTTTTGGCGATTCGATAGGAAAAATACCAGAATCAAAAATACCAATATTTTTGGAGAAGATTGGAAGGGCCGTCGCCATCAGTAGAACAGATTTCAGATCTTGGTACTTGTCCGATAACAGACGGTTCTTGGATATTGCAAATGAGTTCTTGGTAAAAGAATGATGAAAGAGGTGCATTAATGGCACCTCTGAAATCATATTTCAATTCCACCAATCGCCATTTCTGCGATCAATGGTCTCATCTCTCTTTGGTCCGATACTTATGATGTCCGCAGGTATTTTGAGTTCTTTTTCAATGAATGCAATATAGTTCCTCATTTCTTTTGGAAGTGCATCATATCCGTTCTTAACGACCGAATCAGTGTCATTCCAGGATTTCCATCCTTTCATCTCTTTGTATACTGGCTTTGCTTTTTGGAGTTTTGATATGGATGCAGGGAAATGTTTTTCCGTTTTTCCGTCGATCTCGTAAGCAATACATACAGGTAATGTCTCATAATCATTGAGGACATCGAGTTTTGTTACAGCAAGAGAGGTGAATCCGCACATTCTTGATGCATGCTCTGCGACAACAAGATCCAGCCAGCCGCACCTTCTTCCTCTTCCGGTGGTGACGCCGAATTCTCCGCCCTTGATCTGAAGGGTTTTCTCTGCTTCTCCTGAAAGTTCTGTGACAAATGGCCCCTCGCCCACACGTGTCGTATAGGCTTTCAAGCATCCAACGACCTTTTCTATTCTGTTAGGTGCAACACCAGCTCCAGTACATATTCCACCGCCGCATGTTGCTGAAGATGTCACGTATGGATAGGTTCCATGGTCAATATCGAGCATTGCTCCCTGAGCTCCTTCGAACATAACATTTTTACCATTGTCGAGTGAATCATTGATCAGTACAGAGGTATCGCAGATATTCTTCTCGATCAATTTCCTCCATTCCATCATTTTTTCAAAAAGTGATTCTGTTGTGCAATTGCACTGTTCAGCGTCGAGCATGTCCAGAAGGTCTTTTTTATACGGGAGTATGAATGATATTTTATCTTTCAGGGTGTCCTCTTCCATGAGGTCTCCAACCCTGAGACCGATCCTTGCCATTTTGTCCTGATATGTAGGTCCGATGCCTTTCTTTGTTGTTCCAACAACATTCTTTCCACGATATTTTTCTTCAGCACCGTCAAGTTTCTTGTGGTATCCCATTATGAGATGGGCCCTGTCGGAGATCTTCAGGCCTTCAATGGAACCCCCATTCTTCTTTACTTGATCGATCTCTTCAATCAGTTCGTCCATATTGACGACCACACCGTTTCCGATGACGGCAGTCTTACCAGGTCTTACGACACCTGAAGGGAGTCCGTGGAGTTTGAAAACCTTGTCACCGACGACAATGGTGTGTCCGGCGTTGTTGCCTCCTTGAAAACGAACGATGAGATCCGCGTTCTCATCAAGATAATCAGTAATTTTCCCTTTACCTTCGTCGCCCCACTGGGCACCAATGATTGCAAGACTCGGCATTATTTTACCTATCCCTCATCAGCTCGTTATCATCTATAAAATTTATGGCTCTGTCTAAAATCGTGTGGAAGGTTTCATGGACCTAATTTTCTGTATTCTTGCAATATGATTCTTCATTTAGATTCGATCTTTGGTCAAAACACAGTTCTAGGATCACGTCACTTTGACTTGTGGTTAGATATACTATAACTCTGTTCTAAGTTCATCAGAATTATATGAATGGGTCAACTCACAGTGAGGCGGGGCAATAAATGACAAACGAAGGCGAATCCAAGTTAACTATCATCTCAGCTATTATCGCTAACATCCTGATAGGAATAGTGAAATTCATCGCGGCGGGCATTACCGGTTCGTCAGCAATGGTCTCAGAAGGTATTCATTCGTTTGTTGATTCTGGAAATGGATTGCTTGTTCTTTTGGGAATAAAACGTTCAAATAAAAAATCTGATCGTGATCATCCATTCGGTTATGGGAAGGAACTTTATTTCTGGACACTTGTCGTTTCAATACTGATATTTTCCGTTGGAGGAGGTTTAGCAATTTCCCAAGGATATGAGGCACTCGTGGAGGCTTCGAATGGCACTCATGAATTGGGCGATCCAACTCTGAATTACATCATACTTGCTGTGGCAATGATACTAGAGGGGGCTTCTCTCTTTATCGCAATCAGACATTTCAACCGTTCTCGTAAAGGGACCGGCATGAAGACGATGGAGTACATACATGAATCCAAGGATCCCAGTATCTATACAGTATTGTTGGAGGATTCTGCTGCGGAGATAGGATTGATAATTGCATTGGTGGCCACTTTCCTTGGTCACACGCTTCACAATCCATTCTTTGATGGTGCTGCATCAGTTTTGATCGGTGTCGTGCTCATTGTCGTAGCGGCCATAATAATGCGTGAAAGTATGGGGCTTCTAGTGGGAGAAGGTATGACCCCAAGAGAGGTCCGTCGGGTAGGGGAGATCGTCAATGCAGATCCTGATGTTTCTGAGTGCGGTCTTGTTCTAACGAACTATTTCGGCCCATACAGTCTGCTTGTGAGCATAGATGTGACTTTCAAAGAGACATGCGATCTGTGCGGGGTAATCGATGCGATAGATCGTATAGAGATCATGATCAAAAAGGAGTTCCCGCAAACGACCCGTATATTCGTGGAGGCTGAATCGCTTGCCTGTGTCATGAGTCAGCGGAAACAGATCGAGAGCATGACTTTCGAAGAGGACAATCATAAAGATGCATGATATGCTGATTTCAAAGGACAGAACTTAGGAAGGTTGCTGTTCATAAAAATCGGTGTTGCGGGCTCAAAATAAGTGTACCCTTGAAGCATTCGAATATTCAGAGAATTGGATTTATTTCGTTGGGCGAAGGGTTTCTGGACTTATAGAAGTATATATCGAAATAACATCTTCCGTCGAGAGGTCCGTCTTGAATGATGTAGGGCATATATGAGTTTTGCACGCGTGGCCATGTTCGTTCAATGCAGCTATCATGTCCTCTAGTTTCGGAGGTGACAATTTGATATGCGATGATAGTTCGCTAAGATCATACAGGAATACTTCGTTAAGTTCATTTCTCCAAATGTCTAATGTTTTTGTACATCTTTTTTCGGTTGCCGTATTCTCAGGGGACATACCGTATAGGATCTCATGATCATGAAGTGGACCAAGCCAAAACGGTCCAAATTTATGTTCATTGTCATAAGTGTGAGATATGGATCTCTTCAGCGTTGAGGCGTCGTACTCCATATAACCAAGCTGTTCCAATGTTTTGTCCGCTGCTTCCGCTCCTTCCAATACTTGTACGTACGTCCTAAAGTAGTGGTCGGCATAGAAAGATAACAGCGGTTTCATTCCACGGTCGAATTTGGCAAGTTCCTTGGCTATCGTGCACATAAGAATGCGCAATCCTCCCTCGTGGCACATGTATCCTCTGATAGGTTCGGATTGATATCTTCTTCTGCATTTGACAGCATGTGCCCCGGCAAGTGGTGCGGTATCCGTGGCGGTTATTGCAAGGATACCCTTTTTTTTACAGCCAATTATGGCAGATTGAATATAAGGTACAGGAGAACCGAAAGGGTCCAGGTCCACATAGTCAAATGATTCCTCGGCCAATAATGAATGCATATTCCTGTTAGAGGCCCTGCAATTGGAAAGTCCATTGATCGAGATATTGGAATTGATGAAATGGATCGCATCAGGATTTATATCGTTTGCAGTAACTATTGTGCCAGGCACTTCATTTGCTATACGAACTGCTCTGGAGCCTGTAGCTGTCATCGCATCGCATATTGTGATGTTCTCTCTCTTTAAAGAGCGCAAGAACATTATGCTGACATCTCTATTGAATGCCATTTGTTCATTAAAGAACACATTTCCATTTTTTGTGCCTGGACCGTGCATAGAATGATCTTCTGGCACAATGATTGTGGTAGGACCCTCACGGATCGTTGTTTGTATCATCAGACATTTTCACCGTTCATGAGACGAATGATCTTGTATGGTAAAAGGTTCCTATTGGTAGGAGTTACTTCCAAAATCCTGACATCATCTCTTCTTCTGATATCCTGTAAAAGTGGGTTTCTTGATTTTTTGTGTAAAGTAAGGATCATAGGTTTGTTAATATCGAGTGCGTCTTTTACGGCGTCGATGAAGGCTTGGCTTTCGACCTCTACCTTCCCGACCTCATCAATGACAATTACATCGCATTTTTCACATGCGTCTTTGATGGCCGTGATGCTTACCTCTTCGAATTTAGATAGGTCCACACCGATTTTTCCGATCATGATCTTGCTTTCGATCTCTTGACTTGCGAATATCTGCGATTCCCCTGTCAATATGTTCTTAACAGTGAATCCAGTTTTA
Source organism: Candidatus Methanogranum gryphiswaldense (assembly GCA_019262145.1). Classification (NCBI taxonomy): domain Archaea; kingdom Methanobacteriati; phylum Thermoplasmatota; class Thermoplasmata; order Methanomassiliicoccales; family Methanomassiliicoccaceae; genus Candidatus Methanogranum; species Candidatus Methanogranum gryphiswaldense. The sequence continues at coordinate 650,160 of CP076745.1, forward strand.
TGTCTGCCGTCAGAGATAGGTTCATCGATCATTCCACCTATGGTCAGTTCTTCCTCCTTGAGCATATCGATTACACGAAGTAACGTATACGTCTTTCCTGAACCGGGGAGTCCCGTGATGCCTATCTTAATGTCGCCAATCATAGTATCGCTTGAACGAAGTGTGCGTTCCTGTATCTCGTTAAGACTATAAATCAATTTGTCTGGATATTTGAAATATACATCAAAGGATAATTCAATTCTTTGTCGAAACGCATTTCAGCCGTGACCAAAACATTATCGATTTTTATTCTAAGAATGACATCCAGCATCTCTCCAGTAAGTGAACGATAGGAATATTCATCCTTTTTCGGTGTCAATGTGCTCTTATCTATTCTTACTTTGACACTTTCTACGTAGGGTTGTATCAATACGCCGCTTTCGATGGACCGTTCCAAAGTTTCAACATTGTTAGAATTTACGGGAACACCTACAAACTGATGGTATATTGTCCCCATTTTTATGCCTGCTTCGAAGAGCGCACGTTCTTTGACAGTGCAGTTGAACATTTTTGCTGCACGAGTCTCCCTTTCCATATTCAGGGGTAGGCAAGCGTAAGATTTAAAGAATGTGTGCTATACAGACATTAATGTCATCTGTAACAGACCGCATTCAACAACTCAAACGGGAAAAGAATGCAGTTATATTGGCTCACAATTATACTTCTGCGGACGTGCAGGATCTGGCTGATTTTGTAGGCGATTCTCTGGGTCTTTCCATAAAGGCCTCTAAGACGGACGCAGACATAATCGTGTTCTGCGGTGTTTCCTTTATGGGAGAGACAGCAAAGATACTGAGTCCGAATAAGAAAGTACTTCTTCCTGAGCCGGAGGCAAAATGCGCAATGGCGTCCATGTGCAGTGCCGATCAGATAAGGCAGATAAGGAAGACCTATCCTTTGCACTCCATAGTTGGATATGTCAATACCACTGCAGAGTCAAAGACCGAGATGGATGTGTGTTGCACATCATCGAACGCACTTAACGTGGTAAAATCATTGGACAATGATAAAGTGGTGTTTGTTCCAGATATGAATCTTGGTGCTTATGTCAAGTCAAAAGTGGATAAAGAAATAGTTCTTTGGGATGGGTTTTGTCCAGTTCATCAGTGCATCACTGTCAAGCAGGTAAATGACCTTAAGACCAAACATCCTGAGGCTAAAGTACTGGCGCATCCTGAATGTAGGATGGAGGTACTGGCATTAGCAGATTCCATTGGTTCTACAGAGAAGATCCTAAGTGAGGCCAAAGAAATGGATGCAACGGAGTTCATCATATTGACGGAGGTTGGGATGAGACACAGGCTTGAGAAAGCATGTCCTGGAAAGAAATTTTATTTCACTGTTCAAGCTGTCTGCATGACCATGAAGATGATAGAGCCCGAGTCGATACTTCGTGTTTTGGAAGAAGAATGTAACGAGGTAGTTCTTCCAGATGAGGTAATCAGGAAAGCATACGTTCCCGTCAAAAGAATGACAGATATACTCGAATGAAGATTTTTTTTAAGATAGACACATTCCTGTTTTAGACGGTAAAATCTTATAACGCGTATGTGTTCTCAGGAAAAGAAGGCGTGCATTCATGAAGGTAATCATTGTTGGAGGCGGAAATGTTGGATACACCTCTGCCGAGGCCCTCTGTAAAGTGCATGAGGTCCTGGTGATCGAAAAGGATTCGGTCAAAGCGGACAACATTAAGAGTCTTCTCAATGTTTCAGTGCTTCATGAGGATGGAAGCAATCCAAAAGTTTTAAGGTCCGCCATAGGCAGAACGGATGCAGACATAATATTCTCGGCACTTCCGGACGATGGTCTGAATCTGTTCATAGGGATGATTGCCAAACGTTATAAACCGTCCATAAAGACGATCGCATGCCTCAGAGACCCCGATTATGAGATCAAGACAGTGGCTGAAGGGTTTGAGGGCATTGATATGTTCATTTCCCCTGAGCAGATAATGTCAGATAAGATCAGTAAGATCGCTTCTTTGGAGAATGTTATTCAATACGACTATATCGAGAGTAAAGGTGCAGCTCTTGTTACATTCAAGGTCGAGAATGAGCACGAACTTGTTGGAAAGGTCGTTATGGATATCAATATGCCTGATAATTGCTCCATTGTTGCCATTTATCGTGGTGATAACACAATAATAAAAACGGAAACAGCTCAGGTCCATGTTGATGATAGGATATGCATGCTAGGTACACCCGAGGCCGTTGAATCCTTCAATAAACTAATGGGTGTGAAGAGAGAGGCCAAGGAGTTTGTTATCATAGGAGCCACAGTAACGGGTATCTCGATAGCAAAGGCTCTAATGGCATCTGGAAAGAGGAAATACATAAAGATCATTGATAGAAACGAGATAAGTTGCAGAACAGCTGCTCGGATACTCAACGATGTGCTTGTTGTGAATGCCGATATTGCAGACCCTCAGATCATGAGGGGCGAGAATATAGACAGGGCAGATGTGATAATCAGTGTATCACCTAACGATGAGCGCAATCTACTCGCATGCATGGCAGGATTGAAATTCGGTACGAGGAAGATAATTACAAAGTATTCCACGGCAGAATATGAGGAGATATTCAAGTATACAGGTATAGAGTCCATCATTGGGTATCACCGTGTGATTTCCAACGAGGTCATGAAGAATCTGATCTACGACGAGAACGCCATACTTGTATTGGATCGTGAAGATGAATATTTCTTTGGAGCTACGATAGATGGTAAATCTAAGATGGTCAATCGTTGTTATGGTGATATCAAGATACCAGATGGCATTCGTATCGTTGCAATAATTAGGAAAAACAAGATCATTTATCCTAAGATGAATACTATATTTCTCGACGGGGACAAGGTAATGATCTTTGCCCATAATGCTAATGCGGCAAAACTTGTCAAATTTATGGGACATGAGACCCCTGTGGAGTTGTAAGAATGTTCGATGCGGTAAGACTGCGCTTGAACCATATGGAAAGATGGAAGAACAGCACCATCAAGATAATGGGTGCTGTGGAATTCACTCTCGGAGTGATGCTTCTAATCCCCACAATTGTTGCGTTGATCTATGGCGAGGACGCATCCTATTTTTTTATACTCGTACCACCGCTGATGATAGCAGGAAGTCTTCAGTATCTGTTGTTTTCTAAAGACAATAAAATGTCACCTTCTGTCAGCATATTGATGATGACGGTGGCATGGTTCATTGCATTTTTTGTCATAGCTGTTCCTTTTTACATATATGGTTTTGCGTGGTATGATGCCATATTTGAATCAGTGAGCGGATTCACTACCACTGGTTTTTCTATTGTTCCCAACGTGGAAGAATTGCCTAAGAGCATGCTTTTTTGGAGATCATTCTCTCAATGGGTGGGCGGTGTATCTGTAGTTCTAGTGTTCATGTTTATTTTGCCTATGATGGGGATTGGCGGTCGTGCGTTCATCAATAATGAATTTACAGGCACAGATATGGAGAATTATTCTGTGAGAATGAGAAGCGTTGCGATGAGTTTCATCTACATTTACATACTGTTCTCGTTGATGGAAGTAATTCTGTTAATGGCTGCAGGTGTCAATTTGTTCGAATCAACCTGCATGATGATGTCTTGCTTATCTACAGGAGGGTTCATGGTGAAAGCAGACAGTCTCGCTTCATATTCTTTCACGGTTCAATTAATCGTTGTGATATTCATGTTCCTTGGTGGAACAAATTTCTATCTGCACTATAGAACTCTGTATAGGCGTGACTACAAAGCCTATGTTAGAAGTCAAGAATTCGTTTGGACATTTTTATGGTTTGTCATTGCCATATTCTTGGTATTGTTAGCAATAATAATCGATGAGGGCAAAATATCTGGTAATGTAGATGATAATTTCTGGTATGCGACATTTACAGTAGTCTCGTTCGGGACTGCCACAGGGTATACGATATACGATTATTCTGTTTGGCCTGCTGCAGCATCCTGTCTTTTATTGTTTGTAGGATTCATAGGTGCTATGTCTGGATCCACGACAGGAGGTGTGAAAGTCTACAGGATGATCATCTTAAAATCATACATTTCCTACGGATTTTACAAGATGTTACATCCTCATGCAATAAGGGATGTTAAGTTAGATGGCCGTACTGTGGACAGCGATGCTCTGATGTCTGCTATTGTGATCACAGTATCTTTTTTGATTGTTGCTGCTGTGGGAACCACCTTGATCGCATTGGCCGAACCAGATATCGATATGATGGAGTGTTTGGGACTTTGTATTCCAAGCCTAGGTAATGTTGGAGCGGGATTAGGACAATTTGGTCCTGCAGGATCCCTTGTAAATCTATCTGTATTCACGAAATTAGTCATGGCTGCAGTGATGTGGATAGGACGTCTCGAAGTATTCATGGTATTGATATTATTCACCAGAGCATTCTGGGGTGACATAATTCTCAATACGAATTCTAACAAACATTCGGAGAACAGAAGGCAATTCTTCGACAGTGCATATAGAAGAAAGAGACAGTGATCACTGTCTGCACATGTCCAATATACGGACGACCGCTTGGTGTCCAGGGGTCTGTTCGTTTATAGCTCCTGCGATTATCTTTGCTTCGTTGATTTTTCCCTTTTCAATAAGACAGAACGCTAGGGTTTCCATCGCACCTATGTTTTTGGGGTCGGTCTTGACAGCTTTGGTAGCATATGCACCAGCAGCGGAGATCTTTCCGTTCATCCACATGAAATACGCTGCTAAGGCATTGGTATTTGCTGAGCTTTTATCATTCTTTAAGATCTCTTTGACAAAAGATTCTGCTTCTTTCTCGTGTCCCCATCTTAGAAGAACGGAGCAGTGGCATCTCTGGACATAGTAGTCTGACGGAGCTTCATTCAGAAGTCTGATGCTCTCATCGTTGGCGATCTTGAATTCTTTCATTGAACAGAGCGCATCGATCATCACTATTTCGTCATCCAAAGTAGGTTCTTGGATCAAATTATACGATTCTACCGATCCAGAGTAATCACCCAGCCCGTAACGTACAGACATGCGTTCTCTTTGGATATCGTCACATATGGCAAGGTTCTCAAGGATCTTTGCTGCTTCTTTGAAACGTCCGATCCCCTTTAGACCTTTGACGATCTCGATCTTCGAAGTCTCATTGGAGGGCAAGTTGTTCATGATGATGTTAACAACCTCATCGACCTTCTCATCTTCTTCTACGACCTTTAGAAGTGAGGCACATGTCAAAAGTGTCATCGGATCATCATGGGAATTTGATGCAATAAGCATGATCTGCTGTCCAACTGCGTCCTTGTTGCCGACACCAATGTTCTTTTGGATCTCCTTGAAGGCCTGGTCCCTGTTCATGATAACGCCTATATGCTCTTCTAAAATAAAGTTTCAGTTGAAAGCTATGTATATCTTCACAGCAATCACACATCGCTCATGATGCTCAAATCGATAAAGGTGTACGGATTGTTCGATGAATACGATTACAGCGTTGATTTGAGTGATAACTATGTAACATTCGTTCATTCTCAGAATGGATTCGGAAAATCCACGTTGATGAGACTTATATACAATGTGTTGAGCGGTGAGCTTGAAGAAGTTTTTGAAACACCTTTTGATAGATTGGACTTGGTGTTCGATGACGAAACGGTCCTCTTTGTGGAGAACAATAAGGATGATCTCCATATTCAGATACAAAGGAATGAGGTAGAGGAAGAACTCGCAGCCGAGGACCTAAAGAAGATCTTGAAGGTTACATATATGTCACCAGATAGGATGACCATCTCCAAGGACGGACATCTTGTGCCTGCATTGGATTATTATCTCGAATGCTTGGCGGTAAAGATGAAGGAAGCAGGAGAACATTGTCAACTGACCGATCAACCAAGAAAGCATAAGTCAGAATTATCAGACAGTGAACTGGAATTCTGGTGTAAGGACATGAAGGCCAAATTGGAGTTCATAAAGCAGGCTGGATTTGAGCCAGATATGCCACCAAGTTATAGGTTCCCCCCTTCAAGATTCGAGATCATGGAATATCGTGAGGATTATACTAATTTGGCATATTCTGTGAATGATTATGTGGAAAAATATCATTCGCTTGCAGAATCGATAGTCGTATACATGGACATAGTGAACAGTATTTTTGTTAACAAGGTCATTTATGTAAATGAGACAGGGGCCCTCACAGCTAAGATGGACAATGGGACCACTCTTCCGATATGCAAGCTCTCTTCCGGAGAGAAACAGATACTCGTCATATTCTATCGTCTTTTATTCGAGACAGATGTAGGGTCGCTTGCGATAATCGATGAACCGGAGATATCACTTCATATATCATGGCAACAGCAGATCGGAAAGATATTCATGGATGTTGCCAAGCTAAGAACATTGCACATAATAGTGGCGACGCATTCGCCACAGATTATTCATGACAATTGGAATCTCGCTGTGGAACTGAAAGTGGAATAATGATAGAGAATATGACCGCTTCGGATGTGGCCAATGAGATCTCGATGTTGAGGTCCACATTCAAAGGTACTTTTGTTGTAGTTGAGGGCGTGACCGATAGTAGACTCTATGGTAAATTCATAAAGAAAGAAGATGTCAATGTCGCCATAGCATATTCCAAGGAAAATGTCAGGCATTCTGTAATGGAGTGTAGGACCAACAGAGGAGATCTTAAGATAATCGGTATAGTGGATCCGGATCTCGACCGTTTGAACGGATGGGAATACAGGGCTCCGATATTCACAACCGACCATCGTGACCTGGAAAGTATGATCCTTTGCACTCGAGCTTTGGACGATCTTCTAATAGAGTACGCTGACGCCGGACAGTTGAAGAAATTTGAGGATAAATTCGGAGTCGTTAAGGATGTGATCGCAAAAGCTACTGCCCCGATCGGTATGCTCATGTTCATATCGCAGCGGGATGGGCTCGGACTATGTTTTAAAGATCTGGATTACAGATATTTCATAAACAAGCGCACTCTTGAGAATGATTACTACAAGATGATAGATGAAGTATTTTCCTTGTCAAGGTCTCCAAACATAAATAAAAAAGATGCTTTAGCAAAATTGATCAAGGATATGGATTCATTGGAGGACCTATGGCTCGCCGTAAGGGGTCACGATGCGGTCGCAGTGTTAGCTATAGGACTTTCGGACGTATTCGGTTCCTATAATTGCAGTGGGATGAAATGCGGCCAGATCGGCGGATCGTTGAGATTGGCGTTTTCTTATGATTATTTTGCAGATACTGAATTGTACAAGGATACTTCAGAATGGAGCAAGAAGACACAGAATCCTCTTTGGCTCAATCGTTGAGTTCTAAGTTCTCTTTTACAATACCGTTTGCGGTTTCCATTATCTTTTGAACTTTGCGATCGCTGTCCTCGAGTATCTTCTTACAGTGTTCTCTTAATGCGATGGCCTCTTCGTATGTCTTGAGGCTTTCATCCAGGTCTAATCCGCCATTCTCGAGCTTTTTTACCATGTCTTCCAAGGCTGTAATGCTCTCTTCGAAACTCATATTCTCAACATTTGTCATTTGGTCTCACTTCTTTAATCTCTGCGTCTATGGATCCATCACGCATACGGACGATTATGTTCTTTCCTTTTTTCACCGATCTTGTCGATGTTAGTGCTTTACCGTTCTCATCGGTCACCATGCTGTATCCTCTTCCGAGGACATTGTACGGATCCAGGGCCTCTAAACGGTTAGTGAGATTCTCCAAGGTCCTGATCCTTGAAGGTATCAGATTCTCAGGAACCTTTTCTAATCTCATCTCAGCAAAGGCATACCTTCTACGCATCATCTCCACAGTGTTTCTAAGCGCTCCAGCTAATCTTGTGGATATATGATCTAAGCGCATGCTCTTCATGGCTACCATCTCTTCTGCACGTTTCGGTGAGAGTTTGGAATCGACCTTGTTGAATCTGCTTCTCATTTTTTCTATCTTATAGCTGAGTGCCCGGTTGAGACGTACGGTATCGTTGTTGAGCTGATTCATTATCTCGATCTTATCCCTAAGTGCTATTTCGGCAGCAGCGGTCGGAGTGGCAGCGCGTACATCCGCCACAAGGTCGGATAGAGTGAAGTCGGATTCATGACCGACAGCGGATATGGTAGGTACTTTAGAGGCTGCTATGGCCCTAACAGTCTTTTCTTCATTGAAGGCCCAAAGATCCTCCATCGAACCTCCTCCCCTTCCGACGATAATAACATCCACGCCGATCCGGTTAAGTAATTCTATACCCGCTGCTATCGACTGTGCGGCCCCTTCTCCTTGTACCTTTGCTGGTGCAAGAATTATATCGGCAGGGAATCTTCTTCCAGAGGTTGTGATTATATCGTGGATGACAGCTCCGGATTGAGATGTGACCACACCGATGACCTTGGGGTAGATAGGAAGTTTTCTCTTTCTTTTTTGTTCGAAAAGTCCTTCGGCCTCCAATTTCCTTTTCAGTTTTTCAAGTTCTGCATAAAGGTTGCCGATCCCTCCGCGTTTCATGGTCTGGACCATGAATTGATAAGAGCCCCTTTCGACATAGATGTCGACACTTCCGTAAACAGCGACCTCCATGTTGTCAGTAGGTTCGAAATCGATCCTTGCCTTTGCGGATTTGAACATAACGCAACGTATCTCGCTGCCGTTGTCCTTCAGAGTAAAATAACAATGGCCCGAGGAATAAAGTTTGAAATTGGAGATCTCACCTGTAACCCATACATCAGTTACACCGGGCGCATTGGTCATGACGTTCTTTACGCGCGTGTTCAGTTGCGTGACAGTTATGGTCTCTTCCATCGACATGCCATATGGCGCCCTTCGATTTATCGTTTGGCTAAAATATGAGGTCACGGATACAAGGGGATATGGACATGAAGACCTTGAAGGAAATTGTCAGTCCTGAATTGCATGAATATCTTCCACGTATATTGGATATGTGTGAGGCGCCTTATGCAGTTGCGAATGGAATTGAATTAGTAAGTCTTACTCCTGAATGCACACGCATGAGGAAATCCATCCACCAGGACGATATGAATAGCATGGGAAGGGTGCATGGTGCCGCATTGTTTGGTTTGATAGATCATACGTTTGCCGTAGCGGCCAATGTGAAAACAGACGGTACGGGACAATGTTGCAATATAATCTATCATAGGCCGTGTACTGATAATGAGGTCGAGTCTGAGGCTAGACTTATAAATGAATCTAAATCATTGCAGATATTTGACGTAAGGGTATACAGTGGCAGTAAACTCAGGGTATCTGCTACATGTACGGGATTTAAGATCAACAGGTGAAAGGATGACCAGATTTTGTCCATATTGTGGAGTTGCAGTTCCTTCAAACTGTATCACGTGTCCGAAATGCTTTAAGAATCTTCCTAGAGAAGACGGTACTGAAAGTTCGTCGCAGGACGAATTCATTGACGGTAAGATCACCAGAGAAAAAACGGAAGTTCACGACGAAGGTGTGAAGATCATTAAGAAGAATAGGAAATTAATGTTGATACTTGCAATAATTCCTGCTTTCTTCGGAGTTTTGGGCTTGGCGCAGATATATCGCGAATACAGGAATCATCTTGGATATTTCTTCTTGATCGTAGGTTTGATACTTTTCATTCCTTCAGTATTCCTGATAATGGGAGTTTGGACCACAGGATTGTTCATAGGCATCTTCAGAATAGTCGCATATATAATTTTGACATTGCTGTATCTATCTGCAGCATTGGCATCTGTCCTTGATGCTGCATTCGGATCAGTATTTAAGATCATAAAATTGTGAAACACATCCACGGATCTGAGAGAATGGTCGGCATCATCATGATGTTCTTTTTTTGATGCTGACCAACTTTCGATCCTTCAATATTTTCCTTTCTCCCTCATATGGAACATGAGATGGGTCGACATTTTTGCAAGGTCCTCTGCGCGTCTGTTCCTTCTTACTTTGGCAGGATCGTTCCTCATAATTCTGTGGTATGCTTTGCATATGGTCTCAGCTTCATCGGCTGGTTCTTTACATTTGAGGCTGATAGGCATCCTGGATGAGATCGACGGCATTATCGTGGTCTGATAAGTGATGTCCCATGGTGCACAGATCATGTACCGTCCGAATTCTTGTCTGATATCGTAACATGTGACGTTATGCCCTTTGATGATCTCGAGGATATCATTGGAGATCTTTTTCTCTGATCCTCCGGAATATATGGTCTCAGGCGTCATTCTAAAGTGTTCGGAAAGATAGTCCAATTTCTTTTTTCCCAGATCCTTTGGATCATAGAATACAAGACCGCTGTATACGAGCTCGTAGTTCATATCATCAAGATCTGCTTTGCAGATAGCAATGTCTATTATTTCGTCATAAGGATAACCATTCGGACCCGTTGTGACTGCCTGAACAACATAGACGTCGTCTGTCATGATTCAAGGTCAATGCAGTGGATGTATAAATGTTTGGGAGAACGAAGGCTCATCTGCAAAATTCATATGTCGAAAAATTCCTTAACGCTAGGACGGAAAAGATAGTATATCACAACGATCCCGATAACCATAGTAATTCCAGCGGTCCATTGTTTGATGTCTATGAGGCTTATTATCGATGCAAGTACCAAAAGTCCGAAGAAGATCAGTGATATGTACCAGATGAATGCCCATCCTTTGAAGAAACCGAATCCTATGAATGCTGTTGCGAATGCTATTACGAATACAATTATGCTCATACTGTGCACATACGATATCGCTTCATCGAGGGTCGTTCCACTTGAAAGGACGCCTTGATCGATAAGTTCTTGTGCTATTTGTTTCGCAATGTCTGGAACAAGACAACCTATGGCCGTGATCAACAATGCTATCGCCACAATAAAGAAAAGTATGCCTATGATGGTGATCAATAATGGTCTCTTGGCCATAGGAGGGTATTACGGACGTTTGGTATAAGTTTTCCGTTATGATTCATTGTACAATATCGAATCCTACTATCAGTGAGCATAGTTTTGGGTCATATTCGTCCATGAATCTTTTTTTCAGCATGATGTCTGTTGTCAACGAGGGATAAAAACAAATCGCATTTGATACCCCGTTCATATTTTCCAATGATCTGAATCTGCGAGGCATCATAACCAATCTGGATTCAGACCTCTGTACGGCTTTGGCATATAGCACGAAATTGTCAGAGAGCCAAATAACATCACTTCTCGCTCTGTATTCTGCTTCTTTGCATTTGGGAACATCATTTCCTGTTATATTGCCGTAGTTATCCATCATGATCATGGATATTTCGGTCTGTTCTTCAATGAAACCATCGCAGAATACACATATCGCGGTATTTCTAACACAGCATTCATCTAACGCACGGTTGTCATATAACATCCCTCCTGCAAGATGGACCTTCATCTCTTCATTGATTATATCGCGCATCAATAGATCGTCAAGTTTTCTTACCGAAGTTATCCCCTCAGTCTTCGATAGTAGGGATATCGTATCAAACAGGGAGTTTTTATCTGATGTCTTCGAGGCAAATCTTGTGCAGTCATTCAGATCCAGGACGGTGTTGTCCGATGGAAGATCAAATACGCCATTCCAATAGCTATTACCCAAGACATGTCTTTGGGGTTCATGCATCCCATCCGTTCCGAAATCATGGTGCTTCATGTATGGTTGGAATATACATCCAATATATAAAAATATATTATTCGACCAACAAAAGATGAAAGCATCCCATTATTCAGAGAAGAGATCATAATTACTGATTTGTTACAATAATTACAACTTTCAGTTTTTATAATGACAAGGATATTGCAGACATCATGAGAAAGGCCAAGAGCATTGATGAACTTTACGAGGAGGTCAAGGATTGTGACCTCGTTATCACCAATGACGCACCGCTGGCGACGGCTTTAAATGCAAGGGTGCAAAAGGCAAGAATAGGTAGTTTCGCATACACTCCTAGACAGATAGCAGGTAGAGATTCTGTTCGTGTTCTTGGAAGAGGCGTGATAGGGGATCTCAAGCTCATTTCAGCGATCGCTGATGAGACTGGCCTTGATTTTAAGTATATTCATGGTGAGTTGGAGAATATTCGCACCATTCGTAGATATAGGGCAAATCCGGAGAATTATCTATATTCTAAATCGGCAAAGGAGGTCTATCGTTCATTCAATGCATTGCCTACAGTGGAGAAGGTCATGTCCAATTACGATCCTTCACACAGTGAATTCTATACGGGAAGAAATAACATTGCTATTATCGGTTTGGATCTCTTCGACGATCTGGATAAGCATTTCATTCCTTTGGAGTTCAAAGATGTCGATATGTTCGAGGATGGTGATTATGATATCGAAAAGATCCATCAGATAGGTAACGATCGCCAGATAGCGGACAATATTGTGGAATTGATTACTATTGAAATGGTCGAGGACACTGCCATCGTATTGGATACTGAAGGTCCGGTCGCCGATGCCATAAGGGCAGCGTTGTACAGAAGGGGATTACCATTCAAGAACACTATGGCCGTAAGAGACCTTTCTCAAATAAGGGATTTCATACAGTTCGTCTCATTGGCATTGAGTTATGAGACATTAAGGGTCAAACACATAAGGGAGATATTTTCCAATTATGGAGGATATGTAAAGTCCAAACAGGATGAATATCTTCTCTCAAAAAACGTTCAGAACATAAAGAATGATGTTGCTTTGAAATTGGTCGACATAATGAAGAACATACGCTCGATGACATTCGGCGAAGTGATGAATGCCATTGTACATCCTGTTCAAAGGCCGCAAGTGAAGATATTGTTGGATGAAATGATCATGACCGAAAAAAAGGTCACAACCAAATTGGTCAATCAAATTGTTTATGCTGTAAACAATGTATCGGATCTGCATCACAATGAACAGATTCCAGCTGAGGAGAAGAAAGGAGTCTTGCTTGTGAATTGCAATAATTCCGTCTATATAGACAGGCCGTTCATTATCTTTGTAGGAATCGGGCCGGAATGGTCACTCAATATAATTGGTAAAGAATATATTGACAGGGAAGCCGAGTCTGAAAAGGATCTTCTTAGATTTTCTTCGTTAATACAACAAGGCACTTCAAGAATATACGCAGTTAATTACATGAGAGGGGGAAAACCAGCAAAACCATGTGGTTCTTTTGAACAGATATATCGCGATAGGGTCATAGAGAGTTTCAAAGATGTTTGCAGTAAAGAGGGTGGGTTGATACAAGGGCCATGGTATATTGTCAAGGAGACGGAATTCTCTGAGAAAGGGGAAGACCCTGTAGACCGTATTCCAGTGTATGACTGGAAATTCTCAAAAAGTACTTACAATCTATTCCGTCAGTGTCCGCGCGCATACATGTTCGGTGAGATGATGAAGACCCCGGATTCCGAATATACGGTCTTTGGCAGTATAATTCACGAATTCGCAGAGCTCTATGTATGTTATCCTGAGATGGTCAAGGAGAAAGGTCTGGAATATTATCTGGATCTTATACAGGAAAGATATTCCGGGATATCTTGCGAGCAGATGGTGAGGATCGACAGAACCGATATGTGTGCAAGCATGATGAATGTCATGCGTTATTTGGACAAGGCAGCTCCAAAGAATATTATATTGGATCGTAAGAATTCTGATCGTAAATATCCAAACGAACTCATGGTCATGGAAGATTGCGATCTTTATTGTAGTGCAACAGAGACAGAATTCAGATCATCCATTAATCCTTTGTTTGGTAATTTCGATCTGATAAGCGGTACCACAATTACAGATTACAAAACAGGCAAGTCTTGTGAATTGAGAGAAATAAGGGACAAAATGGCTCTTCCAAAGGATCATCCGGAATTCCAACCGATGATATATCTTGCATTGTTGCATCAATCCACGGGTAGACTCCCATGCAGGTTCAATCAATTCTACGTAAAGGATAGGTTGAAGGATTCAATACTGGATGAGAATTTCGACGTTATGTTGAATGTAAGGGTTATTGAATTCATTGATATGACATTCGATGAATACATACACAGTTCTGATTGTTCTTTGAAGGAGGAATTCACATCCAAATCCAACGAGAAATTCCTTCAAGCATGGGATGCATTCATCGATACATTATCTGAGTATGGATGGAAAACCAGAGAGGACTGGGACAACAACTTGTCTCTGAAGAACTCTGTTATGAATGCAGTAGGGATGAGGTCAACCGATTCAAATCTAAAGGCAGTCGCGACTGCGATAAGAAAGGTCGTTAAGAATACAATAGGGAATATGTTCTGCAATGATGATAAATTGATAATACCCAGAGATACAGTTTTAGAATTTTTGGATAGAGTAGATTCGGATCATCTTGCCGCATCGTTGATGACCATATCGAAATTCCCTGCAGATCCGTGTAAGGATTGTTCAAATTGTAATTTTGCTAAAGTATGTACCATGTTAGTTGCAAAGGCCGATGAGGGAGAGGATGTTGATGAATGAACTCAACGAGTCCCAGACGAAGATAGCAAACCAGTTGGACGGCATGATAGTAGTAGATGCAGGCCCAGGTACTGGGAAGACCAAGACCATCGTGGAACGTTACATAAACATCTTAGACAGCGGAGTTGACCCCAAGGACATAATCCTTCTTACATTCACCCGTAATGCAGCTCAAGAGATGGAAGACAGAATAAAGGGCAAGATGATCCATTCCCATAATGCAAATAAATGTAAAGATGTAAGAGCTGGAACATTTGATTCATTCTGTTTTTCTGTAGTTATGGAATCTCCTGAAGCGGTTAGTAGATTTTTTGGTATTTCCGAGAAATTGACGAGAAGTGCAAAGACAGTAGAGAATGAAACTTTGAATAGAGTGTATTTTGACGATTTTATGGATCGTTTCTTATCTGGTAGAAGCGACGATTACGGCGATAGTTCTACAATAGCCAGTCAACATTATTCTGAACTTTACGGCATAATAAACAAATTAATGGCCAGGGGTGTTGTCCCGATCAGAGAAGGATGGTTCGGAGGAGATAGCGGTACAGTACTCTATGGCGATTTTGACAATATGCAATCAATATTGAACAAATTGAACATGGAAGTAAACAAAGACAAGTATGAGTTGTCAACTTATATGCTGAGAGATACAGAAAAATATTCTTTTATGTTTCAGAAGCCAATTGAGACAGAACCTTTGTCTGAGGATATGATTGATGCTGCGATCAAGGATGATCGTGTTTCTTTGATAAAACTCCTACACGACGTCTATTATGAATTCCTAAGACGTTCGATCATAGACGACAGATTGACATTCGGTCTGGTATCTTCTTTTGCTTTCGTGGTATTGTATTCAGATGATAAGACAAGAGAGAGAATGCGTTGCAGATATCTGATGGTAGATGAATTTCAAGATACCAACAGCAATCAATTCATGATCGCGTTGATGCTTTTGAAAGAACCGAATCTATGTGTCGTAGGTGATTGGAAACAAGGGATATACGGATTCAGATACGTTTCTACAGAGAACATCACAAGATTCTACGATAAAGGTGTAAAATTGAGAAAGTTCTTGAATGAGGATAAGGAGCGCATTCCTTTTTCGATCGAAGAACGCGATCCCATGTCATTGGATATAAATTACAGAAGTTCTCAGTTGATAATAGATCTTGCATATGATTCCCTATACATTCGCGGCAACAAAGATGAGAAGGTAGTGGTTGAAAATATCACAAGGATCACAGCAGCAAAAAAATATCTGGACGAACACACGGCAATAGAATGTGTCAGCGCTCCATCTTCTGATGAAGAGATACAAGAGGTCCTGAGAAGGATCGAGAATTATGTGAACAATGACAGATATATGATCTGTGAGGATGAGGTTACTTTTCGCAGGGTCCAATACAAAGACATAGCCGTTCTTTGCAGAGCCACGTCACTCGCATGTGCCATATATGAAAAAGCATCGAAGGCTGGAATACCTGTATTTCTCCAAGGTGATGTTGATATAATGGGCTCAAGAGAGGGAAAGTTATTGCTCGCTTGGCTCAGATACATCAATAACGACAGTGATCCCTGGGGCATATGTACGATATTGGCTGATCAAGGCCACCCTCTCTGTGAGATAAAAGAGATGACGCATCTAGGTTCATCCGTTGTGATACCTGCAGAGATAATACAGAAAAGACGTGAATTGATAACGAAAAAGCGCAGAGTAACAAATATGATCGCATCAATATTTGATTACTATAATCTAAATAATGATATTACTCAGACGATAACTTCTGTACTTTCATCTGCTCACAGGGGATCACTGTTGACGATATCGGATATAATCCGTATGATAGAGACAGATATCGATAGCGGAACAACTTATTCAGTCGATTCTTTTTTGAATAGACAGGCAGTGATAATACAAACCATGCACAAGTCCAAGGGTCTCGAGTATCCAGTGGTCATAGCTGCGGGATTTAATCAAAGATCATTCCCAAACACAAGAAGTGATATTTCAGAATACTTTTTCAACGATACAGTTGGGATAAGAAGTAGAAGCGAAGTGTGTCCAATAACAGAAGGCACTGCCAACATAATGCAATCATGGAAAACCAAGCTTATAATGAAGACATTATCCAAGGATTATAGCGAAGAGAGAAGACTTTTGTTCGTCGCAATATCAAGGGCAAAGCAATATTTGACCATAACCGCTGCGTCCAAACCTTCCACTTTCTTCAATGGACTTTTAGAAAAGTCAACTGGGTCACCGTGTGGAAAAAACAAGGTCTTTTGCACATCCAATGAGGAATCCGATATAATGATCGAAAGGCCCAAGATCGATGAGTTCAAGAAACGCAGGAGGAATGTGGGCGTTCACGACATACTTCATTTTGAAGGTGATGATGCACCTCCTGAGGGTTCGGATCAGGTATGTGGTAAAGGAATGGAATATGGCAAGAAGGTCCATTATGCGGCAGAGCTTCTCGCCAGAGGCCTAAATCTTGATACAGAGTATTCTCAATTTCCAGAGAATATTGAGATCAAAAAGGTATTGCATTCTGTAAAGGATGCTGTTTATATCGAACCAGAGATAGAGTGTGCACTTCCCTTCAATGACATCAATGTGACTCTCAGAGGCGTCATAGACCTATATGCTGAATTCTCTGATAGGGTCGAGATACATGATTACAAGACGGACGTATCGGATCAGTTCGAAGGGGAATATAAGATACAACTCAGTGTATATGCACATGCGGCACATGAGGCAACAGGTAAAAGGACCGTATGTGTCATAGATTATGTCTCACAAGGGCGTAAAGTAGTGTTCGATCCGTTGGAAAAGGAATGCATAAGAAAGCGTTTGGCAGATTACTCATAAATAATCGAAAGTGATGCATAGCTTGATGCCGCCCGATGGACTTACTGACAAGGAAGTGAAAGACAGAGAGAACATTGGTAAGGTCAATTCTTTCGAATCACCGGTGAGCAGGAGTTACATCGACATAGTTTTCAAGAATTTTTTTACATCTTTCAATCTGATATTGTTGATTCTTGGCGTAGCCCTGATATACTTTCAGGAATACATAAATGCAGTAGCGGCGACTGGTGTCATACTGATAAATGTCCTGATATCCACTATACAGGAAATGAAGGCCAAGAGGAGATTGGATAAGATCGCTTTGCTTCTCAGGCCTACTGTTAAGGTTGTCAGAAACGGCACAGAGATGAACGTCGACCCATCCAAGATAGTGATGGACGACGTCATCAGAATGGAATCCGGAGATCAAGCACAGGTGGACGGAGTCATATTGGAATGTCGTTCGTTCGAGATGGACGAGTCATTACTTACCGGGGAGTCGAGTACGCGTAGGAAGCACGAGGGGGACACCATATATTCCGGTGCCTACTGTGTGACGGGAGAATGTTATTACAAGGTCACCGCACTTGGAGAGGACACATTTGCATCAAAGATGCTATCCAGTGCTAAGAAGTTCGAGAAGAAGAAGACCCCCCTCCAGAGAGAGACGGCCACTGTCACTGAGATGTTGATGATAATCGCGTTCATATATCTCGCATTGATGGTAATAATCAATATCATTTCAGGTAAGCACGCTGTGGATTCATTGATCCAATCCGTTATAATATTGGATATAGTTCCAATTGCTTTGTTCCTGTTGATAACAATAACTTACATGATAGCTGCGGTTCGTATGGCTGATAGCGGTGTTTTGCTTCAGAATTCGAGTTCCGTTGAGTCGATGAGTCATGTAGATACGGTGTGTATGGACAAGACCGGGACCATCACTACCAACAATCTGGTCTTTGAAGGTGCAGACTATTTCATCGACCAAGATGAGGCCAAGAACATCATAAGGGCATTTGTTTCTGTTACGGGTAGTAAGAATCATACTATAAAGGCCATAGAAAAGGAGTATGGTAAGGTCGAGGCAGAGCTCATAGATGAGATACAATTCTCATCAGAGAGGAAGTTCAGTGCGGTAAGGGTAAGGACATCCACCGGAGAATATTCTCTTGTATTAGGGGCTTACCCAATGCTCACATCCAGGATAGAATCTGACATTGATATAGGCGAAATGGTGTCCCAGCTTTCAAAAAAGGGACTAAGGACGGTTTTGCTGTGCAAGGCAAAGATTTTGGAACTTTACGAAAATGAAGTGCCAGCAATGTCAAGTTTGGAACCTGTTGCATTGATATATATCAGAGATGAGATAAGGCCAGATTGCAGAGAGATAATAGGTAAATTCATCGATAACGGAATGGATCTGAAAGTAATTTCTGGTGATGACCCAGAGACCGTGAATGCATTGTTCTCACAGGCCAATATTCCAGGCGATAGAAACATCATATCTGGAGAACAGTTGGATGCGTTACAGGGTGATGAGAAGAGAGACGCAGTCCTAAGGACCAATATATTTGGACGCATGAAGCCGGACCAAAAGAGTGAGGTCATACAGATATTGAAGGATAATGGCAGATACGTCGCCATGGTTGGTGACGGTGTAAATGATGTGAAATCAATTAAGATGGCACATGTGGGTGTAGCACTACAGAGTGGGTCTGGAGCTACAAGGGGTGTCGCAGATATGGTCCTCATCGAAGATCGTTTCGAAGCTCTTCCCAAGGCCATAATAGAAGGCAAAAGGACAGTGACTGGAATGCGCGATATCCTGAGACTGTACCTTACCAGGAATTTCGTACTTGCAATATTGGTTGGTGTTCTTTTGCTCATTTTCCACAAATTGCCCTTACTACCAATACAAAATACATATTACGCTCTTGTAACGGTGTCGTTGGCTGCCTTTTTGATGATAATATGGGCCAAGCCTTCTGATAATAAGGAAATGATATTGCCAGGAGTCTTAAGGTTCAGTATACCGATGGCAGTTTCGATCGCTATGTTCGGACTTGTGATCTATGCGATATTCATGATCGGGATATCGAATGGTTGGTTCCCCGACATAAATCTTACAGAAACATGGAATGCATATCATGCTCTTTTCCCAGATTCGACATATAGTGAGTTCTTGGACCATATGTCAGGGTACAAAGATACTCCTGACACATTGAGCACGCTTGCTGAGGTTACGGCAAGGAATGCGATGCTGTTCTTTATTGTGATAGCAGGCATATTGCAACTTTTCCTGATCTATCCTGTATTTGGATTCATGAACCGTGACGGAAAGTCAAACAGACAGATACTCCCGATATTACTTGCCTTCCTCTTACTCGGCATCGTTGTGATCTTTTACAATCTTCCAGCTGTATCAGTCGGATTGGCATCAATAATGTATTTCCCAATACAGTACTATCTAGCATTTGTTGGTTTTACGGCAGTATGGTTTGTTATTGCAATAATTATGAACCGTAGTAAACACAACTCATACATGGTCAAGATGACAGAAAAGTCATTTAATAGGCAACTTCAGAAGGAGATAGAAAAAGAGAATAAGAAAAAAGGTCAAGATGATGAAAAACATTGATCTTTTTTGTAGGGATAATCTCCGTTCTTATGCATTTCTATCATGATATGTGATGCCATTTTTGCGTCAGATAATGCACGATGATTTTGCTTTCCGTTTATTCCTGCAGGATCTTCGTCTTTGAGTATCATCTTGTAAGCGTTGTCAAGTTTTGGCCATCTGTAATCATCAAAATAGTTCATCGATTTTAATTTGCAGACATATGTGGCGGCAAGCATGATATCTTGATATTGATTGAATGTGCCTCTTAGATTCCATGGTTCCCGGAATAGGAATTTGTTAAAATCATAACCTGTATTGTATGCGGTCACATTCTTTTTCAACAAGATCGATCTGACATCATTCAGTACATCAGTGAAAGGAAGACCTTCTTTGACAGCATCCAAGGTCATATCTGTATTTTGGAATATCCAAGCATTCTTTCTGTAATCGTTCCAAGAATCTACATCATGACCTACTACAGCGGAATAGACCTCTTTCACAGTTTCATGGTCTAGGTCCACCAGGCATATCCCAATGTCCACCACAACGTCCTCCGGAGCCCCTAAAAGTCCCGTCGTTTCCGTGTCTAATACGTATACCACATTATCGGGGGTTTCATCAAATGAGAAAAGGTTACTCATACAACATCTTCCTCTAATTTTTTTGATATAAATATATATTCTCTATACCAAATGATAACGAATATGATTGAGATTATCAGAGCAATAATAGCCATTACCAGTGAAGGATCGATGGATATCCCAGGAGTCGAATTCTCAGTATCATTTGAGATCGTACCATCCTCAGGAGTTTCAATGTCGGGATCGTAATCTGCAGGATATTCTATAGCATCTGTGAAAACAATTTCTATATTTGAATTCACCCCATATATTGTGAAATACGAACTATATCCTAAACAATAAGGCGATTCATGTTCATTGAAACGATATTCTTCACTGGTGTCTATTTCGCCTGTTGCACTGTTATAAGAGTAGAATTGTACAGTTGACTTTGAGAGGTCGTATTTTTCAGAGTAGGCTATAAATGATAATGTTCCTTCATTTTCGATCTGAATGGTGTTTTCACCATCAGATGTTCCGCTGGTGAATGTGACCTTTATACCATCAATGTTCGTGAAATGTACTGTGTATGTATCGTCTGCATCCGAGGTATTTTCAATGCATAAGGCAGGAGCCAATAACAGAGTCATTATGATAATTGACAGGACCCCGAATCTCATGGCACAAGCGATGGCTTACAAATATTTAATATTAAAACGTAAAAGCAATATGCATGCAGATATTTACTAGGTCATATGGTAGCTGTAATAAGGATTGGAAAGGAAGAAAAAGAAGTAATTCAGGGAATGACCATAGAATCGGCGATGGTCAGTATGAAGATGTATCCAGATTCATTCCTTTATTTGTTAAACGGTGTGCCAATACCGATGGATACGCCTATAGAGGACGGTATGACCATAAAGGCTTTGAAGGTAGCTTCAGGCGGATGATCAGTCAGTTGCACATTTGTCGATGGCATCTAGGTCGAGTCCGCTGTCCACGGCTTTTTGCAGCAGTTCATCAAGGTTGTTCATGAATGCTTTTCTGATATCCTGACCTTCCAATTTTCCTTCTTTATCTGACATGGAATCTTCTTCAGGGAATTTTAGGTTCATGTAAGGAAGTACACCTATGCATTTCATTCCGGTAAGTTCTTCGATGCGGTCTATGCCGCTCTTTAATATCGAAGATTCACCTCTGAATCTGTTAATTATGAATCCTTTTAGCAAAGGTTTTTGTTCATCAGGTATCAGTTTCCACGTTCCATATATTGCTGCGAACACTCCGCCTCTTTCTATATCGCCGATAAGTATCGCGGGTATCGAACGTGCTTTGAGCATTCCTATGTTTGCAAGGTCTCTGTCCATGAGATTCAATTCTGTGGGTGATCCGGATCCTTCGCATACTACGGCATCAAATTCTTCGATCAATTTGTCGTAAGATTCTTCTACCTTCCTCATTACCATTTCCCTATCCATGGGGACATTATTTGTTATGTCCATGAATGGTTCTCCCCTTATGATCAGTTGTATGGAACTGTTTCCAGAAGGCTTCAGTAGAACGGGATTCATGTCCTCTGTGGGTTCGATCTCTGATGCCCAGGCTTGGAATGCTTGTCCCATTCCTATTTCTTTGCCGCTTTTTGTCACATAAGAGTTTAAGGATAGATTGGAAGCTTTGAATGGAGCAACATTAATACCTTTTGTTCTTAGATATCTACAATAAAGTGCCGAGATAGTTGTTTTTCCGGCTCCGGATGATGTTCCTAGAAAAATTATTCTCAATTTTTCACCCCCAATATATCAAATAATTTTTCAATATCTAATCCAGATTCGAAAACATAGGCCATTTTTGCTATATTTTCTTCTAGTATGTCATCATAATCTTTCACATCATTCAATTCCAATGGCGTCCCATCATGTTTGATAAATGACATGAAATATTTTCTGAATGCAGGTTTGTCCAGACATCCATGGAGATACGTTCCAAAAAGCATTTCATTTTCAATCAAGGAACCTTCGTATTCTTCTTTCGGATATCTATTGATCTTGAATATGGGTTTCTCGTTAATTTCTGACATTCCCATATGGATCTCATAACCAACTATGGGTTCTCCGTTGCAGATCATTGTACCTTCGCTCTGGATGACCCTTTTCTTATACTCGTTCCATTCAGTGGTGTTATTGAATAGTCCCAATCCTTCTACGTTGCTTGGTTCCTTTCCTTCCAGACCGTTAGGGTCTTTCAGAAGTTTTCCCATCATCTGATATCCGCCGCAGATCCCAAGGATCGGTATTTTTCCCTTCAGTTTCTTGATCTCATCTCCAATACCGGAGGATATCATCCAATTCAGGTCATCAATTGTATTCTTTGTTCCTGGAAGGATTATTGCATCAGAACCTTTCAGTTCTTCTGGCCTTTCTACGTACCTTATTGTCGTATCCTCGAGGAACAGTGGATCGATATCGGTGAAATTGGCGATCCTCGGGAATTTGATCACGGAGACGATTATGTTACCATGTCCAACAGTACTTTTTCCTCTAAATGCTTCGGAATCTTCTGATGGTAGGAAAAGTTCTGCATGAGGTATTATCCCAACAACAGGCACCCCTGTGATCTCTTCAAGTCTGTCAGCCCCAGATCTTAGATATTCTGGATTACCGCGTACATTGTTCAGTATTATGCCTTTTATCCTTTTTCTGTCATTTTCGGGTATAAGGTCCAGAGTACCCACCGCATACGCGAACGAACCTCCCCATTCGACATTCACGACCAACAAACAGTCTGCATCTGCAATTTCTGCAGCACGCATATTTGCGATATCCTTGTCATATATGTTGATCTCAGCGGGAGACCCCGCGCCTTCCATTACCACATAGTCGTAACGTTTTTTGAGGAATTCTATGTTCCTGCGTACGATCTCTTTGCCCGGTCCAGGTACGAATTCGTTGTAATATCCTTCGACGTCATAGTCTTTGAATGGTTCGCCTTCTACCATCACCTGTGATCTTGTTTCTCCTTTGGGCTTGAGAAGTATGGGATTCATGTGATGATCAGGATTCTTCAGCCCTGCGGCCTGGGATTGAAGGACCTGTATCATGGCGATCTCGGAACCTTTGCTTGTGACCTTCGAGTTAAGGCTCATATTTTGAGATTTGAAGGGGCATACCAGATACCCTTTATTGTGAAGTATACGGCATATTGCTGCCACTGTTATCGATTTTCCTGCATCAGATGTGGCACCTACGACCATGATTGCCTTTCCCGGATGGAAGAATCTCTTTTTGGCATTAGGTAGGATGCTCTTGATGCGAGGGTCTTTGGGGTCGTTGATGTTCTGTCTTTTTATTTCAGACATGACGAACTTTCCTACTTCTGGTCTGTGAATGAAAAGACAATAGGTACAATTCCAAATGGCCTTATCATGTTTTGATCTGGTCATCTCTCCGAGATCGGTATCGTTGCATGGGTAGAAAGGACAGTAGCAGAATGTGCAGTCCTGTCCCGTGAAATGACTTGGATGATATGGGCATTTCTTGTTGGGTCCGATCCATCCGACATCTATCTCTTCTTTGACCTTGCTGGTGATATTATCCATTTGTCATACCTTGCAGTAAAAAGGTATAAGCGGAATCATCATAAGTAGTTTTCAGGTGTCGTGATAAAAGTTGTACAATATTGCTGTGAATAATATCACCATATTTCACTTTCGTTTACTTTCGGCCTACCCATTGTATAATTTATAACCTCCTTGTAGAATTATGGGGCGTGGCCACTTTTAAATTCGTTCACTGCGCCGATCTGCATTTGGGCAGCAGGGCATACGGCATTTCAGGAAAAGATCCTGAATTGGGAAAAAGGATGACAGAAGCTGTTTTCAAGTCTTTTTCCAAGATAATAGACCACGCGCTCTTGGAAAAGGCAGATTTCATGGTGATCTCCGGAGATATATTCGATGAGACCACCGAAACGCCAGCTACGCGTTATAGATTTTCTAAAGAACTTTCAAGAATTAGCATCCCTGTCTTCATATGTCTCGGTAATCATGATTACGTCATGTCTTGGACCGAGAGCATACCATATCCAGATAATGTTCACGTGTTCGGTAAGGAACCTGAAAGTATTTTTATCGAGGTCGGAGGAGGCAATGTAGAGATCGTCGGAAGGAGTTTCCCTTCTGTTCATTCTTCATTCGACCCTGTTCAGGACATAAAAGGAAAAGAAGGGGTATTTTCAGTAGCGGTGATACATTGTAGTGTTGACGCTGTAACAATGGATAACGATTATGGCCCGTGTAAACTTGCTGACATGTACAACAAAGGTATTGATTATTGGGCCCTGGGACACATTCATAAGAGGGTCGAATTGTCAAAGGACCCATGCATCGTTTATTCCGGTAACATTCAAGGGAGGAACAGGAGAGAGACCGGTCCAAAGGGTGCCTACCTAGTAAGTGTATCGGACGATCATATGGTCGGTCTTGAGTTCTTCGCGACCCAGGATGTAATATGGGAAAATATAGAATCAGACATCACTGGAAAAGACATAAACGGTCTTATGAATACGATATCTTCTACAGTAAAAAAAGGCTCTATAATCAATCTTACAATAAACGGACACGGTCCTTTAGACAGCATTTTACGTCTGGGCACAGAGGGACTTATAGATCAGATAGAGAACATTACAGGATGCAGGGTTGCGGACCTTCGTATCAATACATATCCGCTTTTGGAAAGAAACGATCTTTTGCAGGGCGCAGACCTTAGGGCCAAGATAATAAGGTCCTCGGATAAGATGAGTCTTTTGGATAGGGACCAGCTCATCAATTTAATATGTTCCACTAAGCAGTCCGCGTCTATCAGATATATGTTAGAATGGCTCGAGGATGATGAGTTAAAGGCACTAGTTCGTGATGCAGAGACCCTTTTGATAGAAAAATTGACGGAGGGATCAAGATGAAGGTTCTTTCATTGAGAATAAGATCTTTTGGTGAGTTGAGGGAAAGGAAAATCGACTTTGACGATGAACTTACGGTCATATATGGTAAGAATGAGACAGGGAAGACATCCTTCATGGAATTCATAAGAGGGACGTTGTTTCCTGACAATCAGAGAAATCATTATCCTGAATATAGGACCACAGACTCGGGAGAACTTGATTTTGAGATCGCTTCCGGAGATAAGTTCACGATAACACGTGAAGGCAAAAAGGCGAGATCTGAAAAGATGCCCTCCGATATCGTCCATATGGATTCTTCGCTTTACAGGTCGTTGTTCGCAATGTCGCCTGAGGACCTTAGAGATTCCAAGGTCATTACTTCCGGGGAGATCAAGAATCGTTTCTTGACAGTTCCAGGCGGAGAGTCTCTCCCGAAGGTCATCGAGGATATAGAGTCCGAGATGAAGGATATAATGAGTGTTGATAGGAAATCCTCTTCTACAAAGGTAGCCAGATTGTTTTCTGACATAGAGAACAACGATATGGCTGTAAAAAGGTCCAAGGAATTGGATGGATCGTATGGTGAAAAGAGCAATGAAAGGAACGAACTCCAAAAGATATCAGAGGATTTGAAGGAGAAGAAGAAAGAATCTGATGTCGCGGTAGCATCATACAGTATCCAAAGATCTCAATCTGCAAATCTGGTCAAATTGGATGAGCTTAAAAAGAAAAAGGATACGATTTCAGCTTCGGCGGAAATAACCGACAGCGATAAGACAAAATATGAAGAGCTAAAGGTCAATCTGGCCAATATAAAGCGTGAGACGGAAGATGCACGTTCCGTTGTGAATGAATTTCAAGATTCCACAGATGGGATAGATCCGAAGATATTACTCGTACATCGTACTACGATCGAGGATCTGAAGCACAAAGAACAGCTATATGTACAATTATCACGTCAAAGAAAAGAATTTCAAGACAATGAGAACAATGCGATCAAAGAGATAAATAATGAGCCCGTCAAAAGGGAGATGGTACAGAAGAGTAGGCCGAGTGTCGGTTTGATCGCCTTAGGGGCGATGGTGTTTGTTGCAACGGTTTTCATTGGATTACTATCCAACATCTTGGTATCTGTAGTCGGTGCCGCAGTTTTTGTCGCATGCATCATCATAGCGTTCAAGAAAGGTCAAAGGCGCGAAAGTAGTGTTTCAAGTGATAAGACGGTCGATTCCAGGCAGGTAGAATATTGGCACGGTAAGGTCCAAGAGCTCGATGGAAATATATCGAGTATTGAAAAGGACCTTGACATATTGGCAAAGAGGACAGGGCTTGCAAGATCATCGTTCATGATCGACGTTGATCGTTTGTATAATGCATTGGGAAATGCTTTGAAGATAAGTGATGCGGAAACAGTCAGAGATAAGTTGGATGTCTTGGAGAGCAGGGCGCAATCCGATCTTAATCTATTCTTATCCAGGTTTGGTTCAGAACAGAGATTTAAGGATCTCTGTGAAATGAAAAAGGAATATGACAGCATATGCTATCAGATAGATACGCTTGAAAAAAGCATCGAATCATCCGGATATTTTAATGGAGCACAGGTAATCGAACTTCCTGATACGGAAGGAATTCAGGAAAAGATGAATGAGGTTCAGAGGAAAATAGGGGATATTGACAGACAGCTCAGGTCGATGCGTGAAGATGATGAAATGGAGCGGCTGTTGGATATGCGCACACTCCTAACTACAGAACTTTACAATACAGTGAAGAGATGGGCGGTCCTGTCATTGGCATCTTCAATGATAGAGGATGCCTGCAACACGATATATTCCGACATTCAGCCAGGTGTGATAACCACGGCTGACCACCTGGTAAGGACAATGACATGTGAGAGGTATGGTCTGGAGATGGACATTCGTACCAATGAGGTAAGAGTAAGGTCCGGAGACACAGGTAAGAAAGAGAAGGAATGGAGTACAGGTCTTGGCGATCAAGTGTATCTGGCAATAAAATTGGCAATCGCCAAGGAGATGTCAGGAAGTGAGACACTTCCAATCTTACTCGATGATGTGTTGCAGATGTTCGATTCTGAAAGGAAGAAAAACGCGTGCAAATCACTTGTAGAACTTTCAAAGGATATGCAGATAATATTGTTCACATGCGATGCGGAGACACTGTCGATGATGAGGTCTATCGATGCTTGTAAGGTGATAGAGTTGGCTAATATTGAATAAAAACACCAAAAATGATTTAAATATCATCACCCTATGGAGCGACAAGGGAAGTATACATCTTCTCTGTTCACTGATTCACTATCACAATCACATACCCTGCTAGGAAGCGGGGAAGTACTACACCGTGCCGCACAGTAGCGATCTGTCCGGTTAAGCACAAAACGGTATTCAAAGATGGGAAGCGCAGGAAGCATGCCATGATAAGGGAGCGAGTATCCCAGTTGGCGTGCCGAAGGAAGGACAACAGCAGAGCAGGGACGTGTATTTTTCCCTCCAACCTAATGGAGGGTACATATGAATATTGATCCAAACGCAACAAAATATATGATCAAAGCCAAGATCACGGCTGACGGCATCGTTGAGAAACCAGATGTCGTGGGAGCGATCTTTGGACAGACAGAAGGACTGCTTGGAGACGATCTCGATCTTAGAGATCTTCAGAAATCAGGCAGGATAGGTAGGATAGAGGTCGAGATTGTTTCCAAGGGCGGAAAGTCAGAGGGAATAATCTACATGGCTTCTTCACTTGATCAGGTGGAGACTGTAATTCTCGCATCTGCACTCGAGACCATCGACCGTGTAGGACCTTGCAAAGCAAGCATCCGTGTTCTCGGTATCGAGGATGTTCGCGTGACCAAGAGAGAAAAGGTCGTCGAACGTGCAAAAGAACTTTTGAATGATCTTATCGTACAATCAAAAGGAACATCTTCTGACCTTACACAGAGCATAAGACAATCCATACAAGTGGAAGAAATAACTACATATGGAAAGGACAGATGCCCGGCAGGTCCGGCTGTCAAAGATTCCGAATCCATAATCATTGTGGAAGGAAGGTCCGATGTTCTCAATCTGCTTAGAGCAGGAATAAAGAACGCCATTGCAGTTGAAGGAACGAACATTCCTAAGACCGTACAGGACCTTTCCAGAGAAAAGGTGGCAACAGCATTCACCGATGGAGACAGAGGAGGAGAATTGATCCTCAGAGAACTTTTCCAGACATCGGAGATAGATTTCGTTGCCCGTGCGCCTCGTGCCCATGAGGTCGAGGAACTCACTTCCAAACAGATAGTGAAATGTCTCCGCAACAAGGTCCCTGGTGACCAGTACATGGAGATGAATGGTCTAAGCTACGAGGAGAAAGACCTTGACGAGACCGCAGAACGCGATCTTCGTGAGGGTGAGCGCAGAGAGATCCGCGAGGATGATAAACCTAGAAGGGACCGCGAAGCGCGCGAAGGCCGTGACCGCAGGGACAGGCCCGAGAGGTCGAACGACAGGACAGAAAGGACCGAGAGGCCTGAGAGATCGGAAAGATCTGAGAGACCCGAGAGGTCGAACGACAGGACAGAAAGGACCGAGAGGCCTGAGAGATCGGAAAGATCTGAGAGACCCGAGAGGTCGAACGACAGGACAGAAAGGACCGAGAGGCCTGAGAGATCGGAAAGATCTGAGAGACCCGAGAGGTCGAACGACAGGACAGAAAGGACCGAGAGGCCTGAGAGATCGGAAAGATCTGAGAGACCCGTCGAGAGAAGAAAGGATAACACCAGAACAAGGGATTCCGATTCCGATTCTGATGAACGCCGCGAGCGCAAAGAGAGATTCAACTCTGAGAACGCTGACAGATACAAGAAGAAGAATGTTCACGGGACAGAGAATTCCGAAGAGCGTGTAGACGCTGTTGATAATTCAGAGAGCGAGTCCAAGATCGTAGAGCGCAGAGAGGAATCTGCTGTCATCGAATCTGTACCAAAATCTGAGATTGTCGAGGCATCCGATATCGTTTCAACAGAATACTCTGATGAATCGAAGAAGACAAGGAAGGTCCGCGAAAAGGCAGACAAACCGGAAAGGGCACACAAAGAAGACGACAAGTCCACAAGGACACTTCGTGCAAAGAAGGACAGAAACACCAAGACACTGTCCCCAGAGCAAGAGGTATTCAGAGACATGCTTCTTGATATGTCCTCTACACACAACGCGAAAATACTCGCGGCAGACAACTCTGTGATAAGAGAGGTCGCTGTCAAGGGATTGGTAAGTTCGCTCAAAGAGGAATCTGCGGGTACATCTACCATAATCTTTGATGGTGTGATATCCCAAAGGATACTCGATGTATCTGCCGAGAAGGGCATAAACACTGTGGTGGGTACCCGTAAGGGTAACATCACCAAGATGCCTGCTAATATCGTGATCTGGACCAAAGAAGACCTCTATTGAGGTGGACTTAATGGCTAAGAAAAAATCTGTGGATGTCTGGGAGGATGTGGCTACTCTTAAGAGCACTGCTGATATCCAGATACCCCCAGACCCTTTAGACAGGGTTCTGGGGCAGGAAGAAGCAATAGCGCTTGCAAAGATCGCGGCCATACAGCACAGGCATTTGCTGTTGGTAGGACCTCCTGGAACAGGAAAGTCGATGATCGCCCGTGCGATCTCGATGAACCTTCCAAAACCTAAGCAGGAGATCAGGGTCGTAAAGAATCCTGAGAATTCTGAAAGGCCATTCCTCGAGGTCCTCAACGAAGATCAGGTCAACGAAGAAGAAGGCATACGTGCCGAATCTGTCGGTAAATTGCTTGATCCGGAAAAAGCACCTGTGAATGTTGCTGAACGTCTTGGATACATGTGCAAGTACTGTAAGACATATTCATCTCCCAATGAGTTGATGTGTCCGTCTTGTCAGAAGAGTAAAATGGATGTGGGTGCAAACAACAATCCTTTCGGTGATCTTATCGGAGGACTGTTGGAATCTGCGATGCCACAAGTCATCGCTGGTAAGGACAAGGTCCATACGACACGTGTTCTCGCTGACGGTACTGAGGAGACCGTGGTATTCGAGCGTGCAGGCGACAAGATAAGGATGTTGGACAACAAGGCGCTTCAGAAGAGGAGCCAGTTGAATAAGAAATCCAATCAGAAGGTCCTTGTGAAATTCAATAGAGACCCATTCGTAATGGCCACAGGAGCATCGGAGACGGAGCTTCTGGGAGACGTAAGGCACGATCCTTACGGAGGTCATGAGAAATTGGGAACTCCCGCCTATGAAAGGGTCGTCGCAGGGTCTATTCACGAGGCACACGAGGGTGTGTTATTCATTGATGAGATATCCCATCTGGGAAATCTTCAGAGATTCATCCTCACTGCGATGCAGGATAAGAAATTCCCCATAGCAGGAAGGAATTCACAATCCGCAGGTGCCAGTGTCAAGGTCGACAATGTACCATGTGATTTCATACTCGTTGCAGCCTGCAATATTCAGGACCTGGAGAGCATATTGTCTCCACTGAGGTCAAGGATAATCGGTTGCGGATATGAGGTCCTAGTCGATGTCGCCATGCCAGATACCCCTCATAATCGTGCAAAGTATGCTCAATTCGTGGCACAAGAGATACAGATGGACGGTCGTATACCGCCAGCTACTATCGAGGCTGTAGAATTGATAATCGAAGAGGGGAAAAGACGCGCAAAGGCCGACAATCAACTTAACTCTTTGACCCTTAGGCTCAGAGAGATGGGCGGATTGATCAGGGCGGCCGGGGACATAGCAATGATGGAGAAATCCAAGTTTATCACTGCTGATCATATGAAAAAGGCTGAGAGAAGATCAAGGCCTGTCGAAGATCAGATCAAGGAGAAATACGGGTCCTATCAGAAGGGTGTGTCCAAGGATAGCTCTAAAGCTCAGAACGAGAAGTCAGAGTACTATCTCGAGAATGAGCATATCGGCGACACCATGTACAGTTGAAACCAATATCCTCATCCTTTATTGGATGGGGATTTTAATAATTTTTTTTATATTTGGGCTTTGATGTTCTGTTAATGTTGTTTTTAGTATAATTGTTGAATTTTCATTTTTGTTGTACAAAATCACAGTCTTCCGATCAATGTATAAAAATGTATTTTTGATCGATTTTATCCTAATTAGGAAAATATATCCGAAATATATAATATTCAAGAGAGTAATTACAAATCATGACTGATCAATTTGACGACATTACCGTTACAGTCTGTCCCGGCATCACCAAAGATGGAAGACTTGAAAAATTTGAGCCAATAAAAATCTGTCCAGGAGACACTATTTCAATTGTCGGACCTACCGGTTCCGGTAAGACCGCATTTATCAACGATATTGAGGTATTTGCACAGGGCGATACGGTTACAGGACGTAATATCAAGGTGAATGGTGCGGCTCCTCCGGAGATGTTCATCAGAGATCCGGCATGCAAACCCATTGCTATGATAACTCAGAATACCAAATGTTTGGCTGATTTGAAGGTTGATGATTTTCTTAGGATGCATGCATCTACAAGAAAGAATTTTGCAAAAGATATCGTTTCGGAAGTAGTATCTCTTGCCAATCAATTCACAGGTGAAAAGATCAGTCCAGATTCAAGGATATCCTCGCTTTCAGGCGGGCAGACCCGTTCACTTATGATCGCAGATGCTGTATTGATCTCAAAAGCCCCCATTCTTCTCTTGGATGAGATAGAGAATGCCGGAATATTCAAGGATGTGGTCATATCCAAATTAAGGGAATATAAAAGGGCAGTCATTTTTGTTACGCATGACCCATACGTATCCCTCCTATCTGACCGCAGGATAGTGATGAAAGGCGGAGAGGTAGTTGCGATACTGTATCCCAAGGAGACTGAAAAGGAGGCCCTTGTTGCAATTCACAATATGGACATATTGTTCTCTGAGATCCGTGAAAGGATAAGGATCGGCGAATTGATAGAGGGTGGATTGAATTGAATGTCAGGCTGATGGTAGTGGCTGGTCCACCCAGTGTAGGTAAGACATCCGTGATCAAGAAGATGATAGAACATCTTTTGCCAGATAAGAAGGTGGCCTATCTGAAGATAGATGTGGTTACGGCGTTCGAAGATGAGGAACTTAGAAAGGAATATGGAATACCTACCAAGAAAATCTACTCGGGTGACATGTGTCCAGATCATATGGGCATCATGGTGATACGCGATGCTATCGATTGGGCTGAGAGTGAAGGTGCGGACGTTCTTATTTATGAGAGTGCAGGACTTTGTTTGAGATGCACCCCATATCTTAGCAATTCCTTCGGCATATGTGTGATGTCAGTACTTTCGGGAACGCATGCTCCATTGAAGATGGCTCCAATGATAGCGTTGTCCGACGTATGTGTGGTCACAAAGACGGATCTGATATCTCAGGCAGAGAAAGAGGTCTTCAGGGAATCAATACGTCAGGTCTCACCCGATATGGATATCATCGAGACCAATGCTGTTCAGGGTACTGGCATGAGATATCTTTTCCGTTTGATGGATTCTGTGGATAAGATCGACGATATATCTACATTGGAATTGAGAGGAGTGCCGCCTCTTGGAGTATGTACCATCTGCATAGGTAAGAAGAGTGTTGGTTGGCAAAATCATTTCGGGGTCATAAGGAGGATGGAAGATGGGGACAACATATACCGCGGAGAATGAATGGTCCCCACCTGGTAAGAACTGTGGGCTTTGCGGTCTAAGCTCATGTGAGGAACTCGTACTAAGGATCAGGGAGGGAAAGACCGGTCCTGAAATATGTCCTTTCTTTTCTTCGAAAGAGAAGATCTCAGATGTAAAAATGATACAGAGTTACAGTGGCGTCGATGTTGTTGGCCAGCACTATTCATTCGTGATGCAGCCGATACCAGGGGAGATTTCGGCTAGAAAGATCATTCTGCCATTCAGACCAGATCTGGTGGAGAAGTGGAGCATCGTCAAAGGGGACATTGTCGTAGGACGTCCTGCAGGAGCTGGGTGTCCAGTCCAGCACGTGATAAGAGTAATGGAAGCTGATGAGGTCACAGGAGTGATAAAAGGGCATGTAGTTGGTCCGTCCTTTTCTCGTGGAAAGGATGTTAAAGATGTAGTGGCATATCAC
Source organism: Candidatus Methanogranum gryphiswaldense (assembly GCA_019262145.1). Classification (NCBI taxonomy): domain Archaea; kingdom Methanobacteriati; phylum Thermoplasmatota; class Thermoplasmata; order Methanomassiliicoccales; family Methanomassiliicoccaceae; genus Candidatus Methanogranum; species Candidatus Methanogranum gryphiswaldense. The sequence goes on from CP076745.1 coordinate 683,774, forward strand.
ATGCTTGGGTTCGAGGGTATGGCTGTGCCAATAACCGAGGAACCTCAATTCGGTAAAAGATACAATTTCCTGCCAGGCTTTTGTATGATGGACAGGTCTCATACAGGTCTTGTCAACATGGTGATAAAGAAACCATGGGGATTGAATGTTCGTGTAGAAGACATAATAATATTGTGATATTTATGAAGGACATAGATAGCGTTCAAAAAAGTATATCTGAAAAGAAGGCAAAGATATACACGGCGTCAGAATTCAAAGATAAGATCCGCAGGGGGGATAAGATATGTTTGAGTGATGTGGATGCTGTGACGTGCGGCACATTCGGTGTGATGTCAGGTACGATGATGGTCCTTACAGTGCCGGTGACAGCACCAGCCGTTTTCAAGAAAGCAGATCGCATCGAATTGAACGGTGTGCCAGGCAATGTGGGTCCATGTCCCAATGAATCATTAGGCATCGTGGATTGCATTGTTTACGGTACGGCACACAGAGATCATGATTATGGTGGGGGACATCTTTTCAGAGATATCGTAGAAGGCAAGATCATCGAGGTCAAGGTCTGGTCGGAAGATAAGATATTCATTAATCACATCACAAAAAAGGATCTTATTTTTTCCAGGATGATCTTGACGCGTGGTGCTTTTAAGAATTATACCTGTTTTTTCAATGGGTCGTCGGATACATATGATACCATATTTTCTGGGAAGGGCGGTATAAGAGGGAATCTTTCTGAGGCAACGGTCAGTGGTTGTGGTGAGATCAATCCACTGCAGAACGATCCAGATATGAGATATATCCGTCCAGGTGCTTCAGTATTATTGAACGGTTCTCCTGGAATTGTTCTTGGTATGGGCTCAAGAGGTTCTGTTCAGAAACCCAATCTTTCAATAGCTGCGGATGTAGAGGACATGGTTCCAGAATACATGGGCGGTTTCAAGACATCTGCCGGTCCGGAATGTCTTACATCGGTTGCATTCGTAATACCTGTAACGGATGAAAGGTCTTTGAAAGATGTTTCAATTCTGGACGAGGATTCGGCTCTTCCTTTGGCAGACGTGCATGACAGAGTAGTAAGGTCCAAAGATGCATATTCATCTGTCTGGCAGGGTACCGATCATGATATAAAGGCAGATATTTCAAAATGTATCCATTGTGATATTTGCGAAGCAGCAGAGAATTGTCCTGTGGATGCATTGGTATCAGGGGGGATCAAGGATGAGAAACGCTGCATGTCATGCGGTTATTGTGCATCCACATGTGTAGGCGGTGTTTTTACTGCTGAAATGGGAAGTGTAGATCATGAAGGGAAGGAAATTCCGATAATCATCAGACAATCATCACGTATCATAGCGGACGAACTCTGTGAGAATTTAAAGAATAAGGCTGCCAGGGGCCAATGGAAACTGAAGGTGTTCTGATGGGTAACTATGTTTTGAGATGTTTGGAGGGCCATGAACTTGTTGATGAAAATTACACACTTACCTGTTCTTCCAATCATAAGGGACTTCTCAGGACCGAATATAGTGAAATGCAGTTAGGACCTAAGACATATGGAGGGATATTCAAATTCTTCGATTGGCTTCCCGTGCATTCCGTGATAAAGACCCGTTCAGGACCAGTGGTGTTCCGTAACGAGAAGATATCCAAGGAGCTTGGACTGAAGGATCTCTGGATAGGGTTTACAGGATATTATCCTGAGAGGGGTGCATATGTAACATCTTGCTCTTTCAAAGAGCTGGAGGCATTGCCTACGTATGCCAGGCTGAGGGATTGCGGCGGAGGTACGATACTTCTTGCATCTGCAGGCAACACTGCAAGGGCGTTTGCACAGGTTGCTGAGGACATAGGAGAAAGATGTGTCATCGTCGTACCAAAGAAGTCTAAAGACAGATTGAACCTAACAAAGGATACGGGAAGGGTCAGGTTGTTCACCGTTGATGGAGATTACACGGATGCGATACAGATGTCCGACCGTATCGCTGCACTTGGTGGATTCGTTTTAGAAGGAGGCGCCAAGAATGTCGCCAGAAGGGATGGCATGGGGACTGTAATGCTCGAAGGTGCGTTATCGATGGGTAGGATGCCGGATCATTATTTCCAAGCGGTGGGAAGCGGTACTGGAGGTATTGCCGCATGGGAAGCGTGTCTTCGTCTGATGAAGGATGGTCGTTTTGGAAATAAGCTTCCAATATTGAATCTTGCACAGAACATGCCGTTCGCACCAATGGTAAAGGCATGGAACGCAGGTCGTAAAGATATACTGCCGGAAGATCTTGGAAATGCGTCAGCGGATGAAAATGCGGTTTATGCTGATGTACTCACCAATCGTAAACCTCCGTATGGTATCAAAGGCGGGGTCTTCGATGCAATGACAGATTGTAATGGCAGATTCTTAGGGATCTCCAATTCTGAGGCTCGTTCTGCAGAGAAATTATGGTGTTCCATGGAATCAGTTCGTCCAGATCCTGCAGCGTCAGTAGCATTGGCATCGTTGATAAAGGCCATTGAGGATGGATCAGTATCACAGAATGACAAAGTATTTTTGAATATGACGGGAGGCGGTCTTGAACGTGCAAAGGAAGAATTAGGTTTGACGACCGTGAAGGCAGAAGCGAATTTAGACACCAGTCTCTCTCAAGACGATCTGAGGAGGATCATAAATGAATGAACAAGAAGTAATTGACATTCTAAAATCAGAAGGTGTGGACCTGGTCGCGAGTTTGCCCTGTGACCGTAATAAATGTTTCACATCAATGCTATATGACAATTTTCAGGTAGTCGATCTGACGCGTGAAGAGGACGGAGTTGGAATATCTGCTGGTGCTTTCATGGGCGGCATGAGGCCGATAATGTCTATACAGAGCTCCGGTCTAGGGAATATGATGAACGCACTGATGTCGCTAACATCCTTCTATGGGTTTCCTTTGCCTATTTTGGCAAGTTGGAGAGGTGTGGACAACGAGAATATAGAAGCGCAGAAAGCATTCAATTTGAAGATACCTCAGATGTTGGAGGCATTCGGGATCAGATATGCGATCATCAAAGATGTCAAAGACATGCCTGTCATAGGTAAGATGATACGTGGTGCGTTCGAAGACAATGCGATCACTGTGATCCTCATCTATCCAAGCTTCTGGGGAAGCTCTGCGGATTTTAATTTGGATTACCCATCAAGAGTTCATGAGGTATCATTCAAAATTGAAAAAAAGGTCACACAGCCTACACTGACAAGATTGAAGGCGATAGGTTCGGTCATGTCATGCATAAATGACGATGATATCGTCGTGTCCAATATAGGTGTGCCGTCCAAGGAGGTATTTGCGTCCAAGGATCGTAATTTGAATTTCTATATGCTTGGAAGTTACACACAAGCAACTCCGATAGGTATAGGATTGGCGATCTCTACCAAAAGGCAGGTTTACGTCATAGATGGCGATGGAAGTCTTCTAGGTTCCTCGATATTGCCTGTCGTCGCGTCCATGTCCCTTCAGAATCTAACTATCATATGTTTGGACAATGGTACATACGGTTCTACAGGAAACCAGATCAATCAAGCTTATTCTGTGGTCGATATGGAATCGGTGGCGAAGGCATACGGAATACGCAATACCTCTTCTGTATCGGAGGAGGAAGGTATCGTGAGAGCAATGCGTTCTTCAAAACATATGATGTTCATTCAAATAATGATAATCCCCTTCAATTCCAAATCACCTAATATCAGTTATTCGGCAGATGAGATCAAGAGAAGGTTCATTGATAGTATATGATCGAAAATATGCATTTCTGTATCAAGGAAACGGAGATGAATATCACCGTGGATGATAGTTTCAAAGATAATATCGCTGATTATGTGAGAGAGGCACGGAGCAGTATCGAGGACAAGATACGTTCCGATCCGTTCTTTGGCATCACATACGATCCATATTCCCCATCTGATAATGATGATACACTTATTCGGCACATGTGTTCGGCATCTGTATCTGCAGATGTTGGTCCTATGGCATCTGTTGCTGGTGCAGTTGCATTGCATGTTATAGAAAGATTGAAGGACCAAGGTTGTACACATGCTGTAATTGACAACGGTGGGGACATAGCGTTGATGTGCGATCATGAGATAATAATACGCGTATATTCAGGAAATGACATCACAGAGGACATAGGTATGATAATACCCAAGACAGATGGTATTTTGGGCATATGTTCCTCGTCAGGAAAGATAGGACATTCTGTATCGTTTGGGAATTCGGACGTGTGCACCGTTATATCCGAAGACCCCATTCTTTCGGATGCATGTGCCACTTCGCTCGGGAATATGATCTCGGAAGAATCTGATCTTCTAGCATCTTTGGAGAAGATCTGTGAAGTGGAAGGTGTGAGAGGATGCTTCGCATTCATAAACGGTGCCATAGCGTCCTGTGGCGATCTTCCGGAGTTTATTTTATTGGAAGGAGATGACAAACAATGAAGTATGGTGGATTGGAGCCAAAGGAATTCGATTCTAATGCAGTGATGACAATTCCTGAATATGACAGGATACATGAGAACGTGGTAGACATCGTGGCACACTCTGGTGTAAAACCAGGTACATGGTTGGATACAGGATGCGGGACCGGTAAGTTGGTATCCATCTGTATCGATAGATATGATCATACCGATTTTATAATGGCAGATCCAATGGAAGGGATGTTAGAGATCGCCATGAAACGTGCAGGTCCACGTCCAAGATATATTTGTTCTCCGACAGATAAGTTAGATCTGTGTGATGAAAGCATAGATGTGATCACAGCAGTCCTTTCCCATCATTATTATTCTCCAGCTGAAAGGATAGTTGCAGAAAAGAATTGTTTCAGGATGCTTCGCCCAGGCGGCATATTCGTTACTGTGGAGAATACTGCACCGCGGACGGAAAAGGGACTTGCGATAGGTTTGGAAATATGGAAGGAAAAGCAGCTTTTGGCAGGTAAGACCCCAAAAGATTCGGACGACCATATGAAAAGATATGGTACCGAGTTTTTCCCTATCGGAATACAGCAGCACATCGAGCAATTGAGTGATATAGGATTCAGCACGGTCGAGATCTTCAGGCTTTCATACATTCAAGCTGGATTTTACGCTATAAAATGATATTCATCCTCAGATAGCAGCAATATGTTTTTTGACCATACACTGTATATGGTCTTCCATGGCAGTTAGACAGGTCAACAAACTAGTACGTGACAAGATACCCGCGGTCATCATGGAGTCCGGAGCCGTACCTGAATTCAGGATATTGAATGAAGAGGAATTCTTCAAGGCTTTGGAGGACAAACTTTTCGAAGAAGTAGAAGAATACAAAAAAGATAGAAATCTGGTGGAACTGGCAGATATCTATCAAGTAGTGATATCCTTGTCCGAGGTCCTGGGCGGAGGACGCAGAGAATTAGATTACATTGCAGATGAAAAAAGAAAAGAACGTGGCAAGTTCGATATGCGTATTTTCTTGGAAACAGTTTCTGAGTGATCATGAGTTCTGATAGGGGGAGCCCATCATTCTGACAGCGTTGCCATGATCTGTATAGAAATCTGGCAGGAACTCGGTTTCAATGAACCCCCTTTTCTTATAGAATTCTCTGGCATTTAGATTGGAATCCCTCACTTCGAGTTGTATCATGGAGCATCCATGCAGTACAGATGCCATTTTGAACTCTTTTAAAAGTTGATCCCCCACGCCTGTTTTTCTGTATCTATCGTCCACGGCAATAAGTGATATTGTGGATCTGTTATTGTTGAGGAGTGCTCCGCAAAGGAATCCTATGGGTTTTCCGGTGTTGTCGCATGAGACCAACTGTCCGTTTGGCCATTGGAGGATAAAAAAATTGAATGTATCAGGAACATAATACTGATCTAGACTGGCACATGTTATCCGGTATACAGTACCAATGTCTTCTCTTTTCATTTTTCTTACGACAGGCATTTGATTCAACCTTTTTTTCTTGATATTGCAATTATTGTTCCTATTATAGCAATGGTGATAGCCGATATGCACGCCAACAGATCTTTTTCTTCTGAAAATAGACTCTTCAAATCTGAATTATCGTCCTTGGATATCTTTTCTACGGTGAACGTGTAGTTTGCACTATATTTTGTATCTTCGATAGTGACATCAATATAATGTTCTTCGGCTGTGAGGTCTTGTAGTAGAAGTTGAGGTGTTTTTGTGATCATTTTATCACCGCCGTCCAGGGACCAAAGATATGTTACAGAATTAGGGCCTTGAACTGTGAATAAACATAGATCATCATGTTCCAAAATACCTTTTTGCATGATGATATTCAAATCCTCTATATCGGTAGTGTTGTTATTGTTCCAGTCCTCCATGAAATATTCAAGGAAGAATCTGTTCACACCTTCAGAATAGATGATGATCGCAATCTCTCTATTATTCAAGAAAGAGTTCTCCGTCCAATTCACGGAGCCTATCCATGTGATGTCATCGTCTATCAATATTCCTTTGTTGTGTGTTGTCCCAAAACCCTCTCCACCATCAATATAACAGGCTTTTACGCCAGTTGTGGTGTTGATGAGGTTCACGACCGATGAAACATCGGATATGGAGCCGTCGAGAATGAATTTGCAATCAATAGCCTTGTTGGAAGCTGTATTCATCCAGGATATGGGAGAATCATCTTCTAACAGGGAATATGAGCTACCGAGGTCAAGTTGTTCAGAATATATGCTTTCTGTAGCTTCATCAATCAATTCATTCAATGCATGATATGAGTTGTCAGGAGAAAGAACGGGAACCAATTGAGCATCATACCATACCTCTTCATATGATGTTGAGGAGGGAGTATATTCAAGTGACCCAGAATATTGTTTTAGATCCGGATACCTCTGCATTAATTGATCAACATCTCCGAATGAAATATCGCGGTCATTTTTCCATATAACCTCCATATAATCAGCGTATTCTGAACTTTTGATTATGGCTCCCCAACCTCTGTTGGCAGAATTCGAATCGCTCATATTGCTTATTGTCCAATTCTCTGAGGTGATGATGACGGTATCATTGTCAACGACCGCATATTTGTTATGGAAGAATGAATACCTTTCATAGTTTCCTGCCTCAGCGGTATTGATGAGCCAAACTTCTCCTCCTGAATCTACTATGGAGCACATTAGTGAAAGTTCTGTGCTGATATCGTAATTCAAAGGATCTCCTTCCAGTATTATCTTTACATCCACATGTTGGTCCCCGGTCCTTTCTTCGAGATCTATGAGCAATGCTACAAGATTCTTGCTGGTAAGCTGGTATATGGAGATCAGGACCTCTTTGTTGGCCCCTTCAAGTGCATCGTATATAGGTTCCCCATCGGATTCTGGGAAGGTGAATGGCATTATTTCACATTCAAATGGATCATTAGGATCGAACGATATGTTGGTATATCCGGCTTTGGTCTTTATCCAATCTTCGGATGTGTCGGTGTCCATGATGCCAGTTCTCAAGATGTAACAGTTAGAGGATATTGGAACAGGATCGCCTGACCACCCAGTAGTTACGCTTCTATTTCCATAGCAAACCACATCTATTGTTGTGGAACCGCTTATGAGAGTAATATCGTCACCGGAATTATTCAATGCAAAGTTACCTGTTTTAACAATTCCATCGGTACCTACTGCATGAACGTTTTCTCTGGACGAGAACCATTCTTGATTCTCTGTTCTTATCGTAACTGTAAGGCGGGAATCCTTTTTTATCACAAGAGAAGAGCCGAATGCGATAGTCGCTTCCCCGTCCGTGACTTTCATGCCACGTAGGTCAAAATCGTTTGAGCCATAGTTATAAAGTGAGAATCCCTCGTTTCCGTATGGATCAATTTCGTATATTCGAATAAGTTCTTTGGATTCACCGTCTGAATTTTCAACTATGAATGGAACAGCGAGCAATATGGATATGACGATAATAAAAAGGGGGGCCCTCCTCAAGATGTTCGATCCGAGCATCGAGCGGAAGGCCATTTTATCACTCAAAGGTATTTTACTAGATCCAGCATGGTTGCGCGCGGGTCCTTGGACTTGATCACGCCTGAAGCTAAAAGAACTCCGTCCGCTCCCAATTCCAAGGCAGTCTTTACGTCTTGTCCGGTCTTAACCCCTGCACCGCATAGAACAAAAATCTTTCCGTTCACGGATTTCACAGATTCAACAGTATTCTCTACGATCTGAGGGTTAGCGGATGTGACAGATATGTCACCGCCTATGAGTTCAGGTGGTTCCACCGCTATAAAATCTGGATGGTGATGAGCGATCAGTGTAGCTGCTTGTACTGTGTTCGCACAGACGACAGTTACCAGATCACATCCTTTTGCCAACTCAAGACACTCTTCGATAGCACTTATGGACACCTGGTGTTCAGAGTGGTTGATCAATGTTCCCACGGCTTTGGTTGCCTTAACCATAGATGGTGTGACCCATCCTGTGGAAGATCCGGGTGCATGTGGATCTATATTCTGTGAAAGAACAGGTATCTTCACTTCTCTGGCAATTAATCCGAGTTCGACCATCGGAGGGCATATTGCGATCTTGATACCGGTTTCTTCGGAAACGGATTCACACATTCTTGCTATCTCTAATGATCTTTCGCCGTCTGCCTCGCGGTAGGCTTTGAAATTCACTATGATTGCCGGTTTTGATATCGGTCTGCTGTTCAAGGTTTCGCCTCGATCATTCAACATCTTTCTTCTTGTGGCAGCTGCTCTTTTTAGGAGTTGCTTCAAGATCTTCGAATCTGTCCTTCAGTTCTTTGAGAACCTCGGGCCTGGATGTGTATTCCATTTCTTCTGCACCTAGTATTGAAGGTACAAACGGTCCCTGAGATCTCATGAACTTGCTGGCCTTGATAGAATTGCTGCGTGCGTGGTCAAATGTTGGAGATCCAAAGAAATCTACTGGAATGTGCTCTCCATCCTTAGAGTTCATTGGTTCAAGTCCCTGAAGGTGTCCTTCATTGAGCTGGAATCCAAGACAGCATATTCTCGGAGGTCCGTCAAAGTATGTGGGGTCCGAATCTTCTGGTGAACATGGATACAGTGCACCGATGTGTGAGCCTCTCATCCATCCTGCGACAAGCATGGTGTAATTGATGAAGGGCTGTGTGTATTCTCCAACTGAAGGAAGACCACTCTGGCATCTGCATATGCAGACTGGGTCATCCTTTCCGATGTATTTTCCTGCTGTAAGGTTTAACTTATCCGTGGACACAACGCAGGCAGGGCCGATTCCAGCTCTTGAATTAACTCTTTTTATTGCGTACCTGGATGTATCTCCTAGAAGGGAAAGTATGCTCCAGGCTTCTTCTGGGGCGGACATTACTACTTTTTTATGATCCATAACATCTTGGATCTCAAAATCAAATCCCTGTTTGGCCCTGGCATCTATAACAAGTCCGGTGGTCGTGAAAGGATCAAGGAAGATCCTTGTCAGGGGAAGAGAGTATGCGGATGGTTCTGTTTTATCTGCCATAAAGAACAGAAGGGGTTCTGAACCTCTCTCGACAAAGGACATCTCTGCTGAACCTGGGCCAGCTCCTTTAACGTTACCCGAGAAGGCATCTGTGAGGATGTCTTGTCCGGCTGCGTACAGTTTCATTGATTTGGCGATCTTTGTCGCTTTTTGGAAACAGTCCCATGCAGCGCTGTGAACTTCTTTGTTATTCTCCCCTTTGTAGTGGGTCATGTAGAGATTAATATCATCTCCTACACGTGTGACATAGAAATCCTCGATGACGCCGGCCTTCTGTTGTTCTTTCAGAATGTCTTTAGACGCTTGAAGCATTGATGGGTGAGGTCTGGAGTGTCCAACTACGGACCCAACATCTGCTTTTATAATTGATACAGTGACTTTTTCTGCAGCCATGAATTCACCATTGTTGAATGGGTGTCGGTTAGTGTTCTGAATTATAATAATGTTTTTCATACAGTTAGGAAGTAATATCGTCAAAAATCTCAACCGTCGGTAGAACAAAATATCGGAATGATATATTCCCCAATATTGTTGGATGTTAAACATCCGGAAGTGATTTAGATGATGGAAAACATGAAAGCCAAAATGGTAGAGAAGATGTCGAATAAGAAGAGTGATAAAGAAAAGAATTACACGCTTCACATTATCGGTGCCATTGTGATAGTGGCTTTGGTCATTACCGCGTTCAGCTATTGGTTCCCGTTAAATTGAATCTTCATTAAAGTGGCCCTTTAATGGGATGTAGGTTTTATATTTCAGGCAGAACTACGGCAGTCTGTTTAACATGACAGTCATCAGAGACTCCAGCAACATCGCAGTGAGCGACGGTACGGCAACCGTGAAGGGTTGGGTCCAGGATATTAGGAATCTAGGAGGTATCTCCTTCCTTACACTCAGGGACAGGTATGGGACCATTCAGATCACCATGCCCAAGAAGAAGATGGACCCACTACTTTTTGAAAGTATAACAAAACTCTCTAGAGAATCGGTCATTGCCGTCACAGGAGAGGTAAAGGAGAGCAATCAGACCGTTTTGGGTCTAGAGTTGATACCCAGTTCATTCCAACTTTATTCTGAGGCGGCTGTTCCACTTCCAATGGGAGTGGTAGATAAGGTAAATGTCGAGATGGACACGCGTTTGAACAACAGGTTCATGGATCTGAGGAAGCCAGAGATAAAGGCCATCTTCGAATTGAGATCTATGATGACCGCCCTTATCAATGAGGCAATGCAAAAATTTGGATTCACTTGTGTAAGTACTCCGAAGATAGTGGCATCTGGTGCTGAGGGAGGTGCTACTTTATTCAATGTGGATTATTTTGGAAAGCCCGCATACCTGGCACAGAGTCCTCAGCTATACAAGCAGATCCTCATGTCCACAGGACTTGACAGAATATATGAGCTGGGTCCAGCTTTCCGTGCGGAGCATTCCAACACCAATCGTCATGTGACCGAATTCATATCATTCGACGGAGAGATGTCTTGGATCGAGAGAGAGGAGGATGTGATGGCCATGATCGAGAAGATATTGGATTATGTCCTCAAAGGATTGAAAGAAGTGGGCAAGAAACAGCTTGCCATACTTGGAAAGGACATCAATGTTCCAGCTCTTCCTTATCCTGTACTTACATATTCTGAATGCCTTAAAATGGTACAGGATTCCGGTATGCATCTGAAAGAAGGTGACGACCTAGGGACAGAAGGAGAAAAGGTCGTAGGGGACATAATGGCCGAAAAGGGATACGATCTCTATTTCATCGCCGAATATCCAGAAGAGGCAAAACCGTTCTATATTATGGAAAAGGACGGAACATCCTATTCGTTCTCTTTCGATCTCGATTACAAAGGTCAGGAGATCTCTTCCGGAGGTCAGAGAGAGCACAGGTACGACAGACTTGTCGCCAGAATGGAAAAGAAAGGATTGAATCCATCGGATTTCGATTTCTATCTTGATGCGTTCAAATACGGTATCCCTCCGCATGGCGGATGGGGCATTGGATTGGATAGGCTCATCGTGAAGATGTTGGACCTTCCCAATGTGAGAGAAGCGATATTGTTCCCAAGGGACATGAGCAGACTTTCTCCCTGAAACATATCCTCTCCCTCTTTTCAGGGAGGGGATAATACATTCGGTCATTTTCGGTCTACCCCATGATTCGTTTTAATATACTCAGTCAATCCATTGAATCATGGCGGCATCGGGAGACATCTACGAGAGGGAATTAAAGTATCTTCTCACCGGAGACCAAAAGACCATTGCCAAGATGGTAAAGACTTGCAATCCAATAGAGCATGAAGCATACAGCATCATGATGTCAGATCCATTCATGGTTGTAAGGGCTGCAGGTTCATTAGGTGTAGACCTTGTTGCACTCAGATGGGATTTTTCATTTCCAATCGAGGTAAAGAGTTCTGGCGAGGACGTGATGCATTTCAGTCGGAATCCCAGATTGGGAGAGCAGGCCCAGAAGATGCGCAACGATTGTGCTTCGTGTCATGTGATACCCATTTATGCCTACAGGTTGAAAAGTATAAGAGGCGACCCGTGGAGGATCTTTACAATTCCTTCTGATACCAGGCTCAAGGGCCGCAGTGCGTTGCTGAAGAGAAGGATCCCCGAGTTCGAGATCACATCCAACGGTAATTTTATAATGCGGTGGGAGGAGGGGATGAAGCTGAGCGATTTCCTCTCATACATGAACATGAGTGAGTTTGATAAGGAGTGAGACGACCGTCAGTACTCATAGGGATCATCATAAATCAGCCGAAAGTTATCTTCATTCGGTCAAGTCTCGTACATTAATCGGGACCTTGCATAAAAGACTGGCGTTCGACTCAGTTTCCGTTTATATATAATATATAGAAAACCTCGTGCGTGGCTTAGCTAAATATATAACCAAGTACGGAATTCGAAATACCATGTCATGGAAGCAAGTCGACGAAAATTTTTGGAAGGATAACCGTGCATCAAAAGTTGATTCGGTTATCGATACCGTTCAGGAGATCATTGATCAGGTCAAGAGAGATGGTGACAAGGCACTTATAGACCTGACGAAGAAGTTCGACAAGATCGATATCAAGTCCATCGTTGTCACCAGAGATGAGGTCGATGAGGCCTATGATGAGGTAAATCAAGACCTCGTAGATGAGCTTGAAGAGGCAGCATATCGTATCCAACGCTTCCATGAGATGCAGGTGCCCCCGGACCTATGGACACGCGAGATCGAACCAGGCATAACATTGGGTGTCAAGAGCACACCTCTTTCCAGGGTCGGCTGTTATATTCCAGGAGGAAGGGCATCGTATCCGTCCACAGCATTGATGTGCATCATTCCGGCACGTGTGGCGGGAGTGGATGAGATCGTTTGTTGTACTCCTGCACCTATCAACCCTATCACACTTGTCGCTCTCGACATAGCAGGTGTTGACGAGATATACAAGATCGGGGGGGCACAGGCTATCGCCGCCATGGCATTAGGGACAGAATCAATTGAGCCGGTCCAGAAGATCGTAGGTCCTGGTAACGTATATGTTACCGCGGCAAAGACCATTCTGAGGAAGAATGTAGAGATAGATTTCCCTGCAGGTCCAAGTGAGATCGGCGTTCTTGCCGATTCATCCGCAGTACCTGCATTTGTGGCATCCGATCTGATCGCTCAGGCCGAGCACGACCCATCATCCGCATGTCTCATGATAACCAATGACAAAGGTCTTCCAGAAAAGGTCTGGAAGGAGATGGAATTGATGATATCTGCGGCTCCAAGGAAGAACATAATCGAGAAGGCCCTCAACAATTCAGGATATATCGTGGTTGAGGATATGGATCTGGGGATAGAGATAATGAACACCATTGCGCCCGAGCATCTTTCGATACAGACCAGGGATACCTTCGACACTCTTTCCAAGGTGACAAACGCTGGTTCGATATTCATCGGGCCGTATACTCCGGTTGCAGCAGGCGATTATGCCTCAGGAACTAACCATGTATTGCCCACGGCCGGACACGCGGCCACATCATCAGGACTTAATGTTGCACATTTCCGCAAGACATCTACCGTGCAGATCTTGACTAAGCAGGGTCTTTCGATTCTCGCCCCTACGATAGAGGCCATCGCCACGGCGGAAGGTCTGAATGCGCACTGCGAGTCAGTAAAGATCAGGAAATCTGAAGAGTGAAGTTACATGACAGATCCAATCGATCTCTATGACCATTCATTGTACATAAACAGGGAATTATCCTGGTTGGAGTTTAATAGACGTTGTCTTCTTGAGGCAGAGGATAAGACCAATCCGACACTGGAGAGAGTCAAGTTCTTGGCCATAGCATATGGTAACATGGATGAGTTCTTCATGATACGCATCCCCGGCATGATATCGAGGGAGATAATGGATTCTTTGACCTATGTGGGACCAGACTCTTACGAGAATCATGATGAATTCGTAAAAGACGTCAACAAGAAGGTCGAATCTCTCGTAGAAGGTTATGATTCCTGTTGGAACGATCTGAGTGTTGATCTTTCAGAAAAGAACATCCGCATCAGGACAATTGAATCTCTTAACAAGATACAGAGAAGTTGGATAGATGATTACTACAAAAAGAGGGTGCACGCCCTTCTGACGCCCTTAGCGTTGGATGTTTCGCACCCATTCCCTTTCATTTCAAACAATTCTCTTAACCTGGCCGTGAAGATAAAGAAGAATGAGAATGAGTATCTGTATGCAAGGGTAAAGGTGCCTACAAGCATACTTCCCAGATTCGTTAAGATACCCTCTGATAAGACCGGGGTCGACTTCGTACTTCTGGAGAATATCCTTAAGGCGAACATCGGACTGCTTTTTCCAGGAAGCGACATCGTAGGGATATACAACTTTAGGGTCACCAGGAATGCGGATGTCAAGGTAACGATAGATGAGGCTTGCGATCTGATGTCCGCAGTAGAGACATCATTGGATTCCCGTGATATGGGATTCCCGGTCAGGATGATGGTCGAAGAGGATATGCCTCAGGAGATGATCGATCTTTTTGGCCGTAATCTTAAACTTTCAAATTATCAGATACACAAGGTATCCGTCGGGGGTATGTTGCTTACAGACCTATGGGAAGTGGCAGGTCTGAACTATCCCAAATTAAAAGAGAAGCCATTCTTACCGTTCTGTCCGCCCGAATTCGGAGAGGATGCATGTATATTCAACACCATCAGGGAAAGGGATTGGATCCTGTTCCACCCGTACGAATCTTTTGATGCCGTCATACATCTTCTGAACGAGGCTGCCGACGATCCCAAGGTCCAGAGCATTAAGATATGCTTGTATAGAATCGGAAAGGATCCGTCCATGATCCGCGCGTTGATGAGGGCGAAGGAAAAGGGGAAAGCAGTCTCCGTTCTAATGGAATTACGTGCGAAGTTCGATGAAACGAACAATATACATCTCGCAAAGGAATTGGAGAAGATGGGGGTGCACGTGGTCTATGGTCCGGTCGAACTGAAGGTCCATTCCAAGCTTCTGCAGATCATAAGGCTCGAAGGAGAGCATCTGATCAGATACACTCATCTAAGTTCCGGAAATTATAACTCCAGCACAGCCAAGCAATATGGCGACATTTCATTCTTCACTGCGAATCAGGTGATAGGACAGGATGTCGGGGAACTCTTCAACGCTCTCACTGGATTCTTCGGGCCGAGGGATTATTCGCATCTTCTTGTGGCACCGCTTACACTCAAGAGCGAGCTGCTTCGCAAGATAAGACGTGAGGCGGACAACCAGCGTGCAGGGAACAAGGGATATGTCGTCCTCAAGGCCAACGGTCTTGTGGATTCTGATATCATTGCTGAACTGTACAGGGCATCACAGGCAGGCGTTAAGATCGAACTTATAATAAGGGGTCTGTGTTGTTTGCGTCCCGGTATTCCCGGTGTGTCTGAGAACATTCGTGTGACAAGTGTCGTTGACATGTTCCTCGAGCATTCAAGGATCTACTATTTTGAGAATGGCGGCGATCCTGAGATGTACATGGGCTCTTCGGACATGATGCCCCGTAATCTCATTGCAAGGGTGGAAGTGCTATTCCCTGTCCTGGACAAGGAGATGATGGTGAACATCAGGGAAAACATTCTGAATGTGCATCTCAACGATAATGTGAAAGCAAAGGTACTGAACTCCTCCGGTGAGTATTTGCCTGTTGTCAGAAAGAGCAGGGCAAAGAAACTCCGCTCGCAGAAATGGTTCATCGAGAACAGGGGTGTTTGGCATGGGAAGCATTGACGGCGAGGTTGTCGGTTTCATCGATGTCGGTACAAATTCTGTGCATGTCCTAGTGGTGAAATATTATGAAGGATCGATGGGAACCACGATCTTCCAGGATAAAGAGGTCATACGTTTAGGACAGAGTCTCTATTCCAATGGTTATATTGACAAGGAGACGATAGAGAAGGCGCGTTTGGTCATAAACAACTTTGCAGAGACCGCCAGGAACATGGGTGCCGATAAGGTAATTGCCATGGCGACATGCGCTGCCAGAGAAGCGAACAATAAGAAAGAGCTTTTGGATGCGATAAGATCGGACGGGGTCGATGTCAGCATTATTCCAGGGTATGAGGAGGCCAGGCTCATACGTCTCGGACTTTTCGGTCCGGTCGCTCCCAAGGAGAACACATTAGCAATCGATATAGGGGGTGGCAGCACCGAGATAATACTCTGTCGCGAGAAAGAGGACGTTTACCTGGATAGTCTCAGCGTGGGTGCTGTAAGATTCGCATACGGTTGCGGCATATCACCAAATAAAGCTCTCACATTTGCAGAGTACGATCATCTGAGAAGAGAGGTCGATCTCAGATCGAATCATACATGCAGAAAGGTCAACGAGTACGGGTTTTTACGTGCATATGGTTCGTCGGGCACAATGATCGCACTGGCGGAGATGTGTGCTGCCAAGAGAGGAGACAATGATTCCTCTTACATGATGTACTATGAGCTGGTCGCTCTTATGAAAGAATTGTACACCAAGGATGTGAAAGGCAGATGCACCGTTGTAGGAATGAACCCTTCCAGGGCAGACATAATTGTTGCCGGTGGGGCCATAGCTGAAGAATTGATGTATCTCCTTAACATAGATCGCATAGAGATAAGTTTGAACGGTCTGAAACAGGGGATGCAGATAGATTATCTCATGAAATTTGGGAATTCCGATTTCAATGTTAGGGAATCTTCAGTAAGAGGATTGGCGGGTAGATGTCAATACGATAAACAACACGCCGATATTGTCCGTAAGAATGCATTGTTCCTTTTCGACCGTATGAAAGAACAGGGCGTACACAAAATGGATGGTGAGATGAGGGAGCTCTTGGCCTATTCATCAACTCTTCATGATATCGGTGAGTTCATCAATTATCCGAAACATCAGATCCACACATTCATCATAATAACCAATTCCAATCTTGGTGGATTCACAACAGACGAACTCAAGACAATGGGGTTCATTGCAAGATTCCATCATAAGAAATTCCCTGCAAAAGATGCAAAGGTCTTCGGCGACATGTCACCAAGGCAGATCGCAAATATTCGCGAATGTGCCTTGATGCTGAAGATAGCAGATATACTGGACAGGCGTCACAGTTCTGCCATAGAAGAGATAGATGTCACTTTGGATGGAGACACGCTGATGCTCGAACTTAGATCCGAACTCGATATGAGCATGGAGGCTTGGAAATTGGTCTCTATTGAGCCCGATATCGAGGATGTGTTTGGATTGAAGTTCAAGATAATCAAGTCTTAATGTGAAAGGTGGGACGAGTCACAGAAAGGCATGTTGCTTGATTTTCCGCATCTGCATAGAGCAACACGGTTCCTTATCTCGTATTTCTCTCCATCAGCGGAGATGACAGGTACCTTGCCTTTGACCCATATTGGGCCGATGCCATGAACATCATTGGTAACGGATATCTCCATGTTGAATTCAGGTTCCTGTTTCTCACCTTTTATGATGAGGGTCAGACTGCCTCCAGGGCAGTTGTCGCATTGGCTCCTTGCATCACCCAGATATTTTTCTTTTTTAATGGATTCCTCTATTTTCTTACCAGCGTGACAGAATCCTGCACCAGTGCATAAGATCGGTTTTTCCATTAATTGGACATTTTCGCATCCATTGGTTATTTTGGACGTCTTGTCGTATGGTTCATTCCCTGCGGTTTCTTTTCCATCGAAATGTACAGCTGCATGTGATCCGTCGCAGAATGGCATGGATTTGGATTTTCCGCATCTGCATAATGCATATATCTCATCAGTGGAGTATTTTTTGTCGTTCGTCCAACCTACGGGTTTTCCAAGGGCATCGATCTTCACCGAAATCTCATCTAAAGGAATATTTCCATAGACCATGTAAGGTCCATTCTTCATAATTTTTATATTTCGGTCATCATTCATATCAAATCAGTATCCCATCCTGCTAAGCAATATTTAAACTCTGTTGATGTTTAGCATAGACTAAATCTTGTTTTGTTGTTTTTGATCGTTTTAGCAATATGGTCTAATATTTGGAAGATTGTACGCGTAAATCGTAGATTCATCAAATTAATTCGTAATGGATTTATCATAATTTGGAATAAAGATGCAATAATTACCTAGCTTTTTATATTCAAATAAACATGTCGGAATCATAGCAGGAGTCAACCCCTTGCACATGGTTTCGACCTGTTGATTCCTGCTGAAAATTTCATATCCCAATGTTTTTGAGAGATAATGCGCTATGGGAACATGCATGTCTAAAACTGGTTTCTTTGATGAGATGGCCGCTTATAACAAGGCTCCTACGGAGACGGGACTCTGTTCCATCTGCAAAGGTTCAAGGAAACTATGTGGCAAGGATAGATGTCCTCTGATGATCAAGTTCTATTCTCAGCAGAGGACGATGCCTCTGATCAATGTAAAGGATCTTGCTGGATGCAGTCCTCCTGCGGTCTTTGTAGGAAGATACGGCTATCCGAAGGTCGACATAGGTCCGTTGTTGCCTCCTGAGTTCGGCGATACTTCAATAATGGATAAGCCTGAAAGATGGGTGGGTAAGTCGATAGATGAGATCGTGGACATGAGGTTTAGGTTGGTCCGTGGCAAATATAGGATAGACGCTACTAATTTCAAGACGGCCGGCAGGATAGTGGACAGCATACAGGAATTGGCACTGACGGAGAAGCCTGTTGAGGTGGAAGCGAATTTTAGGCAAAAACCCACCGGAAGAGTGATCTTGGACGATGAGGTTCAGCCGTTCGGTCCATCTGCACGCATGGACGATATGAAGATGGGCAATGGAAGATTCGAAAAGAATCTGGAGAAATCTTATTACGATACGGATCTCAACGCTGTCGGTGCGGTCATCAACGCATACAATGGAGGGACGCTGATCTCCGAGATCCAAAAGGCATTCTCTGTCGGTACCATGGGCATGGACAAGAGGAGACGTTTCGTACCTACTAGGTGGAGCATAACCGCTGTCGATGATATGATTGGCAAGAATCTGCTTAAAACGACCAAGTTTTTTGATACGATCGATGATTTCCGGATATATTATTGGGAACAATTGGACAACAGATGGTGCATCATGATGATGCCGACGACGTGGAGATACGAACTTATTGAGGCATGGTACCCCAATACAACATGGAATCCTACAGGAAGGGACATCGACATCATCTCTGATTGTGAATTCTTCGATGGTCGTTCAGAATATGCGCACATAGGTGGATGCTACTATGCGGCCAGGATGGCGGTCAACGAACTTCTAACCAAGGAGAGACGTACCGCGGGAGTGGTTATAATGAGAGAAGCGCATCCCGGATACGTCATGCCTGTAGGCGTATGGAATGTCAGAGAGAATGTCAGAGCCGCACTCGGTCAGACGACCCCATACCATTTTGATACTCTGAATTCTGCACTTACATACGTCGATAGTGTGATGGACATCAAGCAGAACATGTGGATAAAACATTCAGGCGTCATGAGCGATTATCTTGTTCAAAGGAGGATCGAGGACTATTACTGATCTTTCTGAATATGGGAATGTGGGTGAATGGGACGGCCCGTACAGGATGATCGAGTGTAAACGCGCACTTTCCCCGTCAGGTCTTCCAGGTATCAACTATGCGTTGAATCCTTATGGGGGATGTGAACATGGCTGTGTCTACTGTTATGCACCTGAGGTCCTGCATACTGATTGGAAGGATTGGAGGGTGGTAAAGGTCCGTTCCAATATAGTTGAAAGGCTGGCAGTCGAATTGTCCGGCCTATCGGGAACGATCGGCATCGGCACGGTCACAGATCCATACCAGGGTGCGGAAAGAAGGTTCCTTCTGACGCGGTATTGTTTAGAAGAATTGAAGAGACATGATTTCAGGGTCCATATTCATACTAAATCGGACCTCATATTGCGGGACATCGAATTGATATCGTCAATGAAAGGCGAGGTCGGGATAACGATAACTGGGCTGGACGATAAACGTTCCAAGATGACAGAGCCCGGGGCCCCAATGCCCGATAGAAGACTGAACGCATTGAAACAGCTTACCGATGCGGGTTTGAACACTTATGCTCTGGTAGGGCCTGTGTTGGATCATCTCGAAGGACATGAACGCGAATTTGTCGATGCGATCGTTTCCACAGGAGTTCGCAGAGCAGTTATAGATTCACTTAACATGAGGCCGCAGTTGGGAGAACGCCTACAAAGAATGAATATCAGAGGTTCTGATAAGGCAAAGGATACGATTCGTCAGATGTTCCGTGAATCTGGTCTCAAGGTCGAAAACGTTTTCTGATCAGCTCTTGCTGTATAACCTAAGCCAGGCTTGAGCGGCATATATCCTCTTGCGCATTTTGATAAGTTCTCTTTTATCTACTT
Organism: Candidatus Methanogranum gryphiswaldense; assembly: GCA_019262145.1. NCBI lineage: Archaea > Methanobacteriati > Thermoplasmatota > Thermoplasmata > Methanomassiliicoccales > Methanomassiliicoccaceae > Candidatus Methanogranum > Candidatus Methanogranum gryphiswaldense. The sequence goes on from CP076745.1 coordinate 704,160, forward strand.
TTAGGGCATTCTTTCTCTTCCAAATGTATGAGGACTCCCATTTCATTTTTAGAACAGAAGATAGTTTTTCTACACTTGAAAGGTACGCATCCGTAAAATCATTGTATGCCATGCATATGGCGCAACCGTCCTCCACTCTGGAAACAGCATCTTTAAGCTCATCCCATGTGTTTTTTGTTGCTTCGTATGGTATGCATCCTACACGCTGAAAGAAGTCGTTCGCATCGTTGGCATATTTTGCCTTGGAATTACGAAAATTATCACCATATCTTGTAAAGCGGACCTGCATGGATTCTTTGATCCTTTGTATGTCCGAGGCTTCTTTGATATTTTCGGTGTTGAGTTCCTCTACAATGCAATGTAGTGTTTCTTCAACATCACGGTCCGTATAAGTGTTGTCAAAATTAAATGACCTGATCCATATCAGGTTGTTTTTGACCTTTGAACCGCAATAAACACAGAAGCCTTCCTTCCATTGCTCTTCTAGTTTTACTTGTCCGCCACATTTAGGGCATTTATGTACTACTAGTGTCAACTCTTCACCACTTCAGGGTATGATTTATAGACCTATTAAAGGTAGCGGACCTAAAATAGTACTTATTTTGTCATTTATTTTGTTTCTTGCCTTTCTGACGTCGCTTTTCTTCTTAGACTTGTCGTCTGCGTATTAATACTTGAAATCCAGTTTTGTGTTCGAACTCATCATTTATTATCATATCTGTAGTACTTGTAACAATATTGTGTCTGGGTCTCCCTTAAGTTAAAACATTTTGTTGCTCAAGTCGTGTTGTTATGCAAATAGATTAATATAGAAGAACAAAATTACTGTAACTAATCATTTAGGAGGAAAGAATCCTATGTACGGAAATTCAAACCAACCAATCATAGTACTCAGAGAGGGTACAGAGAGAACAAAGGACAAGGAGGCCCAGTACAATAACATCGCGGCCGCCAAAGCCGTTGCTGATGCAGTCAGGTCAACATTGGGACCCAAAGGTATGGACAAAATGCTAGTCAACACAATTGGAGATGTCGTCATCACCAATGACGGTGTGACGATCTTGAAAGAGATCGACGTTCAGCACCCTGCGGCAAAGATGGTTGTCGAGGTAGCAAAGACACAGGATACAGAGTGTGGAGACGGAACAACAACCGCGGTCATACTCGCAGGTGAGCTTCTCAAACAGTCCGAGGAACTTATCAATGCCAATGTCCACCCAACTGTCATAACCAATGGATATAACATGGCTGCAGTAAAGGCCAACGAGATCCTTAACAGTATTGCGATCGATGCGACAAAGGACGAGATCCTTAAGAAAGTGGCCTCAACTTCACTGACCGGAAAATCCGTCGGAGAGGAAGAGGAAAAACTTGCAGAGATCGTTGTAAAAGCATGCAAAGCTGTTGCAGAGGATGGAAAAGTAGATACTAAGAACATCCGCGTCCAGAAAAAGGTCGGCGGTGTCATCGGCGATACATACATGATCCAGGGAGTAGTCATTGACAAAGAATGTGTACATTCCCGCATGCCCAAGAAAGTAGAGAAGGCAAAGATCGCACTGTTCGAATGTTCTTTGGAAGTAAAGAAAACAGAGTTCGATGCACAGATCCAGATCACAGATCCTACAAAGATGTCCTCTTTCCTTGCAGAGGAAGAGAACTCCATGAAAGCTATTGTTGACAGCATAAAGAAGGCTGGCGCAAATGTGGTCTTCTGCTCCAAAGGAGTGGACGAACTCGTTCAGCACTACATGGCAAAGGCAGGCATCCTTGGATACAGGAGATGCAAACAGAGTGACCTCGAAGCAATCTCGAAGGCAACTGGAGCCAACATTGTCGGTGGAGCGATGGAGCTCACCAAAGAGGATCTTGGAATCGCAGGCTGCGTTGAAGAGAAACTCGTTGGAGAGGACGGAATGGCATTCATCACCGGATGCAAGAACCCCAAGGCGATCACAATTTTCGCCCGTGGTGGAACAGAACATGTCCTCGAAGAGGTTGAGAGGGCCCTTAACGATGCTATCCGCACTGTCGGTGTAACTATCGAAGACGGTAAAGTCGTTGCTGGCGCAGGCGCACCCGAGATAGAGCTTGCACAGAGGCTCAGGGAGTACGCTTCATCCGTAGGCGGAAGGGAGCAGCTCGCCATCGAGAAGTTCTCAAAGGCCATGGAGATAATCCCCTGGACACTTGCAGAGAATGCTGGTATCGATCCAATCGACAGCATAATCAAGCTGAAGAACGCTCACGACAAGAAGAAGGACGGAAAGTACTTCGGACTCGATCTCGATACCGGAGAGGCAGTAGACATGTACAAGGCAAATGTCATCGAGCCCCTCAGGGTCAAGACACAGGCGATCAGCTCTGCAAACGAGGTCGCGAACATGATCCTTAGGATCGATGATGTCATCGCATCCCGCAGGTCTGCTCCCCCCCAGGGTGCAGGCGGAATGCCTCAGGGAATGCCACCTGGAATGATGTAAACCTTATAAGATCACGGGGGGTCATCCCCCCATTTTATTTTTTATTCCCAAGTCTATTATACTACACATTATGATGGGCTGTCATGGATGCGAGAATTAGCTGTTGCGGTATAGACTGTTCTCAATGTGAGAACTATCCGGATAGCTGTAAGGGCTGTAGCATTCAGAAAGGCCATGTTTACTGGACGGTGAATGTGTCTTTGAATGTGTGTCCGATATACGGCTGTTGCAGACAAAAGAAACAAATGGACCATTGTGGACTTTGCAAGCAAGTACCTTGTAACATCTGGAAAGAGATGAAGGACCCATCATGGACCGATGAGCAGCATCAGGAAAGTATAGATCAGAGGCTAGTTTCGCTAAAAAAACTCTGAAAATAACAAATTTTACGTGGATTTACGTTATTTGTTAATCTCATACCTAAATTTTTAAACATGTAGGATAATACGAGTGATGGATGGGAATCCGATGAGGGCAGCACTCTACGTGAGGGTGTCGACCGAAGACCAGGCGACCGAAGGTTTTTCACTCGACGCTCAGACAAAGAGATTGAAAGCATATTGCAGTGTGCGTGGTTGGGAGATCGCGGACATATACCGTGATGAGGGTTATTCAGGTCGCAAGACCGATCGTCCGGAATATCAACGTATGATGAGGGAATCCGATGGATGGGATGTCCTTTTGGTCCTAAAGATGGACAGGATACACCGTAACAGTGTGAATTTTACGTTCATGATGGACGATCTTCGTAAAAAGGGCAAGGAATTCAATTCCGTCCAGGAGAAGTTCGACACTACTACCGCCATGGGCAGATTTGTAATGGATATCATGCAAAGAATCGCCCAGTTAGAGAGTGAGCAGATCGGGGAGAGAGTGAAGATCGGAATGACCCGTAAGGCACAGTGCGGAACTGGCAATATGGGGTCCGGGCACCCGTTTGGCTATGTGTATAGTAAGGGAAGTCTCCTTATCATAGAGAATGAGGCAGAGGTCGTCAGGGAGATCTATTCCATGTACAAGAAAGGACAGTCGATGGCATCCATCGCCGACGATCTGAATAATAGGATGGTGCCTGCGAAGCGTAGTGGAAAGTGGAACAAGCAATCAATTTGTAAGATCTTACACAATCCATTATACACAGGATACATAGAATGGGACGGTATTGTTCGTAAAGGTGATCATGAGGCCATCCTCGATCGGGATTCTTACGAGGTCATCAATGGACCATTAAAGGTGTGAGATGAGAGCTGCCATTTATGTAAGGGTCTCCACCGAGGAACAGGCCCTAGAAGGATATTCTCTTGATGCTCAGACCTCTATACTGAAAGATTATTGCATCTCAGAGGATTGGGAGATCGAGAGCATATATTGTGATGATGGTTACTCTGGGACTAATGTAAAACGTCCTGCATATCAGAGGATGATGTCCGAATTCGATAAGTGGGACGTGATCCTCGTTCTAAAGATGGACAGGATACATAGGAACAGTCGTAATTTCATGAATATGATGGACGAACTTAACAAGCAGGATAAGAAGTTCGTATCATGCATGGAATCATTGGACACGACGAATGCTTTAGGAAGATTCGTTGTGGATATGATACAGAGGTTGGCACAATTGGAGAGTGAACAGATAGGGGAAAGGACATATATGGGTATGAAGGAGAAGGCAGAGACACTTCATAATTCTCCGGATGTCAATAAGACCCTAGGATTCAATCCGCCTTATGGTTACGATATGGTCGACGGCATACTATTTTCGGTACCTGAAGAGATCGAGGTTGTTGGCAGCATATTCCACTCGTATTCTGAAGGAAGCACTTTGGACAAGATTTCATTCGATCTTAACAGGAATGGAACATTGACAAGACATGGGAATCCATGGAACACATATAACCTTAGGAACATATTGCACAATCCCATATATGCTGGGTATATGAGATGGGATGATATTTTGATAAGGCATTTCACTCAAATTGCAGTAAATCCTCAAGAATATAATTGTGTACAAAGGTTGATGGCATCAAAAGTACAAGACCCAAAAAGGAGAAATGTGGAATTAATTCCTGAAGATGAATTCTGGTAATTTTGACTCAGTACTCGCGTTTGTATTTAAAACTAGTGTCCACTTTGATATATCCAGTATGGTACAATTATTAACGTCCAGAAGTAAAAAATATTACTGCACCATATGTCATTGAAGATCTATCCATCCAACGATTAATATATATATTGTTGAACGACAATCCTATGCCGAGGGTTATACCTCATTGGAGGAAAAAACATGGTAGAATGTCAAAAATGTCTGGACCCAACGGCGTTCGGACTTTTCTTGGTTGCAGTGGTGTCATTGCCGCTCGCGATCTTACAGCTCAAAAATGAAGGAGTTCCTACAGCAGCGTTCTTCGAGGTCTTAGGAATTTTGATCATTATTGTAGCCCTGCTCGCTTACAGATCTGACAGTAATTTTGGATTCATAGTATTTGGTTTGGTAGGTGCGGCAGTCGCCCTTACTGGATTCGGAATGGGCGAATGGGAGAACATCACTTTCGGTGTCGTCTTCATTCTCGCGATCATCTGGTCTGTGCTCATTAAGACATACAAGGCATTGTCCCTCATATTGGTGACAACTGCATTGATTTTCTTGACAGTCGGACTCTCAACCATCATCGGTGGAGACTACTGGCACTGGATCATCGGTATCGTCGCACTCTTCAACTTCCTGTTCAACATATACCTTTCCTATGCACTCGCATTGGAAGGAAAGATCCCAACCTACTGATCGGGATGTGTTGAAAAAGTTGTCAAACCATTTACATAATTCCTTTTCTTTTCACAATGTTTAATAATATCATATTCTTAACCGTGCATTAATGAGAAAAGAACGCAAGATCAAGTTGATGGCGTGGTTCATGGTGATCATCATGATAGCGGTCATCTTCGTGGTAGCTGCCGCATGGATAGCCGAGAACCTCTGATGTCCGGTCATATATTTCGATGAGCTATGCATCAACTGATGTCAGTTCATCGGGAGAAATACTCTCTTCCAGCATCCATTATCTTTATGAATTCTGAGGAGTCGTTATCTATAGATGCATTCTTGATATCTTTTACAGCTTTAGAGAAATCATCCCAAAGTTTATCGCGGAATGCATTCGAGTGTTGTATCTCGTAGTACAGTTTGGGGTCCTCAAGGGCCACCGATTCATTGGTCTCCATGTTCTTACGGAATGTCGTCGAGGCCACGGTGCACATATCCTGGTAACTGATGCCGCTTCTGTCGAGAACTGTGAAGAATGCTATATTCACAGCATGGCTTAGTCCTAACACGTATGACATGTATCTGTCATGGTCGTCGATGTCCATCGTGCGTATGTCCCCGCCCTTGTTCTTGAAAAGTTCCCGTGCCTCGATGACAGCATCGGCATTTCTGCAGTCACATATTATTAGGTTCCTTCCGTACATAGATCTGGCGGAAGGTCCGAACATCGGATGTAGCGAACATACTTTCTTTCTTTTTGCCATGTTCTTGAGTGTCTTCGAGATGGGTGTCTTGAGTGATGTAAGGTCGAAGATCAGGGCATCATCACGGCACAGGCCGTTCAATTGTTCCAAGACCCCTTCTGTGACGTCTATGGGGATGGAGACGATGATCACATCTGATGAGGATGCATCTTCGATCGTGAGGCCATTGTGGAGGGAGGGGTCTATTAGTTTGATGGTATGTCCATCCGAACTCAGAGTGTTTGCCATCCACATCCCCATCTTTCCGCCGCCTCCGATAATGGAGATCTCTTTTTTGATAGAATTGTGAGGTGTTACGAGGGATTCTCTATCGACGGCCTCCTGTATGAGCGCTCTTGCGATTTTTTCGAGGGTATCGGGAGATATACCGCTGCTCTCGGATGCATCCCTGTATCTTTTCACGACCTTTTCTTCTACGGTCACGTTCCTTATCGGGAGGCCGTCCTCTATCTTCTTGCGCCCTACCTGTTCAGCCAGGTCGGTTCTTCTCGAAATGAGGTCTATGATCTCCATGTCCGTACGCAAGATCTCTTCTCTGAGCAGTTCTAGGTCCATCTATCTCCCTCGATTGTCCTTAAGCATTCATCTTTCTTATTGTTTGAGATGTTTTACCGCTTCTTCGACGGTCGCTTCGTGAAGTACGATATCTGAAATCGCGCTCATAATGCCTTTGACGTCCTTGTGCTGGAATATGTTCCTTCCTATGGATACACCGTGTCCGCCTGCCTCGAGTGAGTCGTGGACCATGTTGAGGAGATCAAGATCTGAATTGATCTTAGGCCCGCCAGCTATCACTACAGGGACCATTGCCCCTTTAACGACCTTTCTGAAGGAGTCTATATCACCGGTGTAACTGCATTTCACTATGTCTGCACCTAGTTCTGTGGCCACCCTTGCAGCATGAGCTACTGCAACTGGGTCAAATGAATTCTTGATCGTGGGACCGCGTGGGTATGCCATCGCAATAAGGGGCATTCCCCATTCCGTGCATTGTCCAGAGACCATGCCTAGGTCTTTGATCATCTGAGGTTCGTTCTCTGCACCGACGTTTATGTGCATCGATACTGCATCGGCACCTAGCTTCAGTGCTTCTTCCACTGTTGCGACGAGTACTTTGTTGGTGGAATTCACACCTATATCTGTTGAGGCTGAGAGGTGCAGAATGAGGCCCACATCGTTTCCCGATGTCCTGTGTCCTTGTGGAACTATTCCTTTGTGCATTAGGACGGCAGTGGCACCTCCTTCGACGACATCGCTGACCGTCTGTTTCATGTCGATCAGGCCCGGTATGGGTCCGATGCTGATGCCGTGGTCCATTGGCACAATGACCGCATTCCCGCTTTCCCTGTCGATTATTCTTTCAATTCTGATGTTCTTTCCAGACATCCTATCACCGTGTCACGTGTTAGCACGGAACATGTATATATAATTTATTGTAAATATTCCATTATTATGCACAATGTTACCAAATATAATGAGACAAATTGAAAAATGATAATTTTTTGTTAGGATAATATCCATTGACATTCACAATAAGCATCATAGGCAAATCCAAGTCACATCTTGATTTTTAATAATGGAAATGAGACGATCACATCATGTGGACAGGAACATAAAATAAATACTGGGGACAAAGCAATATGGGCCCATGGCAGAGGAGAAGCTGTTCACACGCAATTTCATGATATTGATAATCATGGGATTCTGTTTCAGTTTCGCTTTCCTTTCGATCTACATATGCATGGCAGATTATGTGGACGACATCTTCGGTGGTAACGCCACTTGGGGAGGGGTTGCCGCCTGCATTTTCGTTCTGGGAGCATTTCTCTCACGTATCTTTATTGCAAGATATATCGACGTCATAGGAAGAAAAAGATCCCTTTTCATCTCGATCGTAATGATGATAATTGCAAACATCCTTTACTTCTTTGTCCCGGATTTCCTATCATTGTGTCTTTTGAGGATATTTAATGGATTTTTCTACGGTTTCGGTATGTTGGCCATCAATAGCATGGTGGCTATGTTCGTACCTGCTTCCCGCCGCAGCGAAGGTATCGGATATTACATGCTGTCCTACACTCTCGCCTCAGCGATAGGGCCGTATCTGAGCATGCAATTTTTGCATAATGGCGGATACGACTCAATATTTTTGATGACTACGGTGGTAATAATGATCCCAATACTGATGGTTGGATTCTTGAAGGTCGACCGCAGAATTATCACCGCAGAGGAACGTGAGCGTATCCATGAGTTGAAGATCGACAATCTCATTGAGAGATCTGCTTTGAGGATATCTTTGGTGGTCATGGTCTTCTTCTTTGCGTATTCCAGTGTCTTAACGTTCGTTTCTCAGTACGGTGACAGCATCGGATTGGTAGCCGCGACGTCGTGTTTCTTCTTGGTGATCGCAGCATCTACGTTCATATCTAGAGTTTTCGTAGGTAAGTTGGCCGATATGCACGGGGAGAATGTAGTTCTGATCCCATGTTTCATAATGTTCATCGTCGCCTTGGTGATACTGAGCTATGCAGATTCTGCTTTGATGCTGTTGGTGGCAGCATTCATGATCGGGTTCGGTGTAGCTCTGGTGAACTCTGTTGGACAATCGATAGTCATACGTCAGTCGAGACCGGACAGATATCCGATATGCATGTCAACATTCCAGATATTCATGGACATGTCCAGCGGGTTCGGGCCGTTCGTGTTCGGTACGCTGATAGTGCTCTACGGCTTCCATGACACATACTTGATAGCTGCAGGGTTGGGAGTTATCTCGTTGATATTGTACATGTATCTGCACGGGTTCAAGATGATGAAGAAAGAAAGCAATTGTTGATAACACGACGTCGCGGCTACCAATCCGATGCTGTCGTTCAAGATGATGAAGAAAGAAAGCAATTGTTGATCCCAAACAGGCTCTTTATGATCTGTTGCATCTTCCTGTATTTAGGTATATAGCAAGATATAGAGTACATATTATATGTCGAATAATCTTAAAATCTTGCGATCTAATAAATTACTTACGTTTTAATGAAATATAAACGGAAGCGGCCATATGGAAAAGAAAAAATCGATAATAGTTGTATCCGTCATTGCAATCTTGGCGATCGCGACCGTTGCTTCTGTAGCCATATTATCAAATGATGACAGTAATGATGAGACATCAGGATTGACTGGGATGTACATATACGTGGCACGGGGAACGTATGAGGTCGAACCTATGGGATATACGACAATCATGGGGTATACAGGTTCATGGGAACTGACCTTGGATAACGGGAGCGTTGTAGATAATGAATACAGCCTAAATACAACCACGAACACATCCTATACAAATGTGGACCTGGGTACAACGCAGCCCGTTCCCGATCATCCTGATGGATATGTGGATCCGATACCGGAAATGAACGAATTGCTTGACGGTGCGGAGTACATAGGTTATCTGGTCATCGAGACCACCTACTATGGTTCTGTCGGGACATCTGTTTACAAGATCGACGATAAGACCTATTATGCCGACGATTCAGGGATAGTTTACAGGATGGTGGTCGTCAACGACAAATTTACAGATACCGAGATCCAGGTCGTTTATGAATTGATATCGATAGCTGATTGAAGTTGGTGTTCGCAGTATTATCTCTAAGTGATTCGTAATATACTCAGATTTTTTTGATAAGGTAGAAAGTGCCAATGTGATAAATATCGGACAATCATAAAATTAAAATTGGGGTGTGACCCCGGAAGCATATTTGAAAATAACAAGTTCATTTCTTTATCATCATTGTGATGACTTTTTTTTCAATCGGTCAAATATACTTTTTTTGTGAGTACTAGTGCAATCTGAACATAGACAATCCTCATCGTGTTCACTAGTACATTTGGGGCAATGACAATCATCATCAGTATCATCATACTTTTCATGATCGTTCAAGCAACTGGAACACTGGCAATCGTCACTATGTTTGTGTTTATTCATTTTCGTCAACTCTCATTTAGGGGTTTGGTTCGAAGACCGAATAATTGCATCGATACATTGTTTACAAGAGGAATAGGCCTTTCAAAACGATATCTATGAATGAAAATCATCATGTTTATTGTTCATTTTTGTCATGTAGGGCACGACTGTCGTTTTTAAAGATATTAATGTATCTGGTGCAATTATTCGATCCACAGGACGGAAGTGTCGACACAATTATTAATAAATTACTATAATGTTATTAATATTTAATTAAATTTACGCAATATGATAATAGCATAAAAAAAATATTAAGGGTTAAAGGCAAGATTTTCCATATTACAAAAAAATATTTTCTTTAATTTTCACCTGGTCTGCAAAATAAAATATTTAAAAATTAGTCGTCAATATTTGTACACATTATTACAAATATCAATTAATTTGTTTGTTAGTTAATAATAATAAGGTAATATATTTATATAAGATAAGAAAGATTTAATAACAAATATGTGGGTATTGTTTTGTTGATAGGAAAGTCAAATCTGTTGGATCAAAAATAATCAAATTTACAACATCGAAAATAGAAAATATTATTGTAATATGAAAGATAATAGCATTCGATAAATGGCTTATACCTAGATACGAGAGAACGCGATAAGTGTACGAGTTGAGAGACAATGAGCATATTGAAACATGGTAAGGATTGTAAATGTCCAAAGTGCACAGGCAAGCATGATGCAGATTGTAAATGCGCAGAGTGTGTAGGTAAGGAAGTTATGCATGGTAAGGACTGCAAATGTCCAAAGTGCACAGGCAAACATGACAAGGCCTGCGAGTGCTCTGAGTGCATGAAAGAGGTCAAACATACGAAGGACTGCAAATGTCCAAAGTGCACAGGCAAACATGACAAGAACTGTCAGTGTTCTGAGTGCGCTGGTGTAGTGGAGCACAAGAAGTGCTGCTGCAGATCTTGAAAGAGCAGGTTGCGGATCATTCAAAGGAGGGGAAGAATCCCTTCCTTTTTCAAATGATGTGACATTTTATTTACGTACATGTCTGCAATTTTTCATATATGGATTCATTCAACAATCGGTATCCAGATCTCGATGTCGCTTTCTCCATTTTCATCCACGGCCTCACAATAGAATGTCATATCGTATGCTACCTTCTCATCACGAATGTGACCCGAATCAGGCAATGATTTTTTGTATATATTCTCAAATGTGGATTCAAGAGGGTCTTTGGACCGCGCTTTAAGTGAGAACACTGCATATTTGTTTGCCGATAGTTCTAATTTCGTCATATCGGCAGGTATATCGTCGAAGGAGGAGACCTCAACCATGGCATAGCTGTCGAATACCCACGGTTTGTCCTGTGGTGATCTTTTTGAATAGTCGTTGACACCTACCAGATAGTTGATGTCCGTTCTGTTCTTGATCTTGTCTTTATTCTTGTTGAGTTTATGCCACATCCGCGGTATCTTAAAGAATCCGTTTTTGGTGTTTACATAATATCCAATAAGTTTCACTTCTTCTCTATCGACGGTCTTTATTTCCATGGTAGCACCCGTAACAATGTTATTTGAATTAGGGGCATGGACGATATTTACAATTTTTGTAATATTGTAGTTTCAATCATCATTAAAATGAATTTACACGGGTCTATATTTTCCAAATATCTAAACACTATAGATCAATATCGCAAGTGATCATATGAAAATAACACATACTCTGAAAATGAGTGAGTATACCATCGGCTCCCAATCATCTGAAGATACATACAGGGTACTGCAGAATAGTTACAACATGAACATTCGGCGGATAAATATCATGACCGTATTTTCCGCATTATTATGTTTCGGACTTGCAATTTTCCTATTGAGTGAAAGTCAGATGATAGGCGCTCATTGGTGTGTTGGAATTGCATTATTGTTGGCACTCATTTCTTGCATATACGGATTCATTGCGATGATACGCACGACAATAATCATACGCTTTGATGGAAGTGGAGATGGAAATGAAAAATGCGATTATAAAGAATTGAATAGAATGATAAATGATAAAAATGATAAGTTATATGAAAACGTGGCCATTCTTTACATTTTGATAATTGCAATTATCGTGTTCATGTTCTTTTCGATAATATTGTAATCGCAAAATACGATGTAGTTGTAATTTATTTATAAAAATAGTACGGATTTTTGCGATCCGTACTTTGATTTTCCTTCATTAACAAATTCATCATAGGTATGACAAATACTGGAAGGATCAAGTCGTTCATCATAAACTACACGAAAGAGATGTTCCAACCTTATGAATATCATAATATTTGTAACAGTGAACAAGGATGTGTTCATACATTATCATACTGTTTCTTAGCAGTATTTTCTGAAGTCTGTTAATTTCTTGTTAGATATTATCGTATGAGCATTAATTCTTATATTATCCATTGTCATCAAAACAAAACAATTTATGTGAATGATCGAGATTCAATTGAATTCTGAGTATCTCATGTATTCAAAGCTTTCTTGCGTTTCAAATATGAGGCTATGGCGCTTATCAAGATCACGATGATCACAAAACACAGTGTCGCCATCGAGGCTTGGCTGCTTCCCAGATATGTGTAGAATATGTTGCCCACGAATAATAGTAAACCGTATTTTATTACGTATCCGACCATGATATAGAAGATGCATTTTTTCAGATCCCATGTTTTTACCGTTGCTATGAAAGCGCCGCAAAACGGGATCATAGGAACGATACGGTTGAGAAGTAATGCTCTTTCGTCTGCTATGAACAAGAAGTCAACGTACCTGTCCATCAGATTAGATATCCTGTGGGGCATCCTGATCCTTTTGATAACAAAATATAGAACGAATATACCGGCCAATTCACCAAGCATACAGAAAAAGAACAATTCGAGTCCGAATGTCAAATCTGGTCTTGCAATGAAAGCGCTCACGAATATCAATTCAGGTAAGGCAGGGAAGATAAGAGCATCGACGAAGAATATCAGTGATACGCATAACAGCAACTGTCCGTCCCCGACCGGTGCTAGGAATGTAAGTATCCAGTTACCTATATCCATTTGATATCCTCATGTGTAAGCCTATAATCAAACAAGATATATCAAATCAGACACATATTGAAATTTCTTATTGAATAAGATCATATTTTTTCAGAGAGTTGGAATTCTCCTTTTCTCTAATAGTATATGCCTATTGCAGCATAGACAACTGCAGACCCTGTGATGAATCCCATCGAAGAGCTTAAGTTATGATTCATAAAGAACCAGATATATACTGCAATTAATGGGATCCATAATACCAAATACAGTCTTGTTGTGTCTATTTTACTTATTTGCATAGTTACTTCCTACTGTGTTTTAAATTCATTCTATGCGGTTTTGTCAGCTTTTGCTACTGGTCTCACTTTAAGTAAGAAATACAGGACGAACCATGAGCAAAGACCTATGACAATGAATGAGGGCTTACTAATCCTTAGGAATCTGCCTAATTCTCCGTCCACTTTACCTGATATGAGATAGAGGAATATACAGATTACAAGGGGTATCGCATATTCTAAGACATTAGTTATTTTTAACGAACTAAGCACATCTGGAGAATATTTTCCATACTTCTTTCTGACTACATACATGAGTGCTAGAACCGACAAAGCGAATATAGCGAACAAAAATGTACAAAAGAATGTCCAATCCATTTTATCATCTTAGTTTACCGACCGTTGACACAATATTTGTTCAGATTAGTAGGTCAAACTGTTCAGGACTTGGATATTATATAGTTTTTCCGTTTTTCTTTGTAGTTATATGCAAACATTTATTTTCTAAATTTTTTCATAATAGCGACCTGGATCATATTGTCATAAATATTGTTTAATTTCAATGAGATTTTCATTGTATCATTCCCTGTGTCCAAGCATATATTTTGGAAGGACAGATGGTAGGTCATAGTGTGAAAGATATCAAAGAAAGATGTAGATTTTATACATAGCTATTTAACGCTATCAAAGCCATATTTAAATGAATGGGATAATGGAGAACGAAAATGGATAATGGATTACCAGAGATAATATCGGTTGAGTGCCTCAGAGTTCCGCCAAAAAGTCTGAAACCCGAAGAGATCGATCAGAAAGTTCAGGATAGGACGCTTGACAAATCAAGTCAGGATGTACTGAGAAAGACCATGAAGGAAGGGACGGACACAGTATGGGATCGTTACGAAAGACAACAGCCTCCATGTAAGTTCTGTACTGAAGGCATATCATGCCAACGTTGTTCAATGGGACCTTGCAGACTGATGGGAGGGGACAGGACCAGAGGTGTATGCGGAGCCGATGCGGATACGATGGTATCACGTAATCTTTTGGATACGATCGCCACAGGGGCCGCAGCCCATTCTGATCACGGTAGAGAGGTCGTGGAGACCCTTTTGAGAGCATCGAGAGGCGAGGCTCCAGGTTACGGCGTGAAGGATGAAGTGAAGCTCAGAAAACTGGCCGACGAATACGGAATTGAAGCTAACATGTCCGTAGAGAAGACCGGAGAAGCACTTGCCCTGGCCATGCTTGAGGAATATGGTACGATCAAGGGTGAGTTGCAGATGATAAAGAGGGCGCCTGAGGCGGACCTCGAACTATGGAAGAAGGAAAAGATCCTTCCAAGGAGCATCGACCGTGAGATCGTCGAAGCTATGCACAGGATCCACATGGGTGTCGGTGCCGATTACAGGGGATTCCTATCTCAGGGAATGAGGGCATCCATGGCCGACGGATGGGGAGGATCCATGGTCGGGACGGAGATATCGGACGTCCTCTTCGGTACACCTCATATAAACAGATCCCAGGTAAATCTGGGGGTTTTGAAGCACGATCAGGTCAATATCTCGGTCCATGGACACAATCCAGTACTGTCCGAGATGATAGTCAAGGTATCAGAATTGCCTGAGATGACAGAGAGGGCCAAGAAGGTAGGTGCCCAAGGTGTGAATCTGGTTGGCCTATGCTGTACCGGGAACGAGCTTTTGATGCGTCATGGGATCCATCAGGCGGGGAATCATATGGATCAAGAGCTGGTGATCACCACAGGAGCCTTAGAAGCGATGATCGTCGATTATCAATGCATATTCCCGACGTTGTCCAATACGGCCGCATGTTATCACACAAAGTTGTTCTCGACGTCCCCCAAGGCAAGCATATCCGGTAGTTATTACATGGAGATCACGCCTGAGAACGCCTACGAACAGTGCAGGAAGATCATCATAACGGCGATAGACAATTATCCGAACAGGGTTCCCGGACGTGTACTCATTCCTGACAAGCCTATGGATGCGATGGTCGGATTCTCTGTAGAAGCGATAAAGGATGCTTTCGGAGGCAGTCTCAAGCCTCTTCTTGATGTCATAATATCAGGTAAGATAAGAGGATGTGCCGCGATAGTAGGGTGCAACAATCCGCATATAAAACAGGATTATGGACATGTGACGCTGGCTAGGGAGCTCATAAAGAAGAATATATTGTGCGTGGAGACCGGCTGTTCGTCGATCGCATGCGCAAAGGCCGGGCTCATGCAGCCCGAGTCCGCTGAACTTGCTGGAAGCGGGCTCAAGGAATTCTGTACATCAGCTGGTATTCCACCGGTCCTTCATATGGGGTCCTGTGTGGACAATACCCGTGTGTTGAACCTTGTTGCTGAGTTGGCCAGGCTGGCTTCCGTTCGTATCGATCAACTACCGGTCGCAGGAGCGGCCCCGGAATGGTATTCTCCAAAGGCCGTGGCGATAGGGAGTTATTTCGTCGGCAGCGGTGTGAGTGTTGTGCTCGGTGTGATGCCGCACATAGCAGGCAGTGCCAAGGTGGTCAAGGCATTGACAGATGACCTTGAAGATTCAATAAATGCGAAGTTCTGGGTTGAACCGAATCCGAAGAACGCAGCAGCATTGATATTCGATCATATAGAGACGAAGAGGAAGGCCATCGGGATCTGAGGACGAATAATTCAACGATACGATAGTATCGTTCTTATTTTTCCTCAAATCGTTTATTTCGATCTCTCAGGTTTGCTGGAGGTCTTGTATCATAAGAATTACAGGTCATTCCTAATCTGTAGTTAATTAGTGATAACGTACAATTTTAGGATCATAAGTAATTTATGAAGTTCAATTTCAAATGTTACAAAATAAATTGGTATGGTGAATACATAAGAAAAATTAGAGGTCTGGTCAGATAGTCCAAAGGGAACCTTAGAGGGAATATGGTTATCGATATGATGGTCCGTCCTAATTGTATGCGGTCTTTGTTTTTGAATTGCCGACATAGATGAACAACAATATAAAAAAGTTGCAATAAGTTATTATGCTCATACCAGCATATTTTAATCTTGAGGGATACAACATGTATTATTCAAGTGGTAATTATGAAGCATTTGCCCGTCCCGTGAAACCGGAGAATGTGGATGACAAATCTGCATATATCGTCGGTTCCGGATTGGGAGCCCTGTCTGCAGCGTTTTTCCTTATACGCGACGGACAGATGAAGGGAGAACGCATTCACATCCTTGAGAAGGACCCCAGACCTGGTGGAGCCTGCGATGGATATCAGTATGAAGACCGTGGATTCGTCATACGCGGCGGACGTGAGATGGAGACCCACTTCGAATGTATGTGGGATATGTTCCGTTCCGTACCGTCTATCGAGACAAAGGGGGTAAGTGTCCTCGATGAATATTATTGGCTCAACAAGAGGGATCCGTCCGGTTCCCTCATGCGTGCGACGATCAACCGCGGAGAGGACGCTCATACAGATGGTAAATTCAATATGACCGATAAGGGCACCAAGGAGATACTGGACCTTTTCTTCACGCCCGATGAGGATCTTTACAACAAACGCATCGACGAGGTTTTCAGCAAAGATGTCCTGGATTCCAATTTCTGGCTGTACTGGCGTACGATGTTCGCATTCGAGAACTGGCATTCAGCACTCGAGATGAAACTCTACATCAGGCGTTTCATCCACCACGTGGGCGGTATGCCGACCCTCAGTACCTTGCGTTACACCAGGTACAATCAGTATGAATCCCTGATCTTGCCCTTGGTCAAATATCTGGAATCACACGGGGTGACGTTCCAATATAATACAAAGGTAATCAATGTGGAATTCGATATACACGGGGAAAGGAAACTGGCAAAGCATATCATCTTCTTGAAGGACGGTAAGAAAGATGCAATCAACCTAACGGAGAACGACTTTGTCTTCGTAACGAATGGCGGTTGTGTCGAGAATTCCACACTTGGAAGTCACAATGAGCCTGCACCGTTCGACAGTGAGATAAAGGAAGGCGGAGGCTGGGACCTTTGGCGCAAGATAGCAGCACAGGATCCCTCCTTCGGACATCCCGATAAATTCTGTTATGATCCGGAGAAGAGCAGTTGGATGAGTGGGACCATCACAACACTCGATGACAAGATACCTCCGTATATTGAAAAGATATGCAAGCGCGACCCGTTCTCCGGAAAGGTGGTCACCGGTGGTATCGTCACTGTCAAAGATTCGAATTGGCTCATGAGCTGGACATTCAACCGTCAGCCGCATTTCCGTTCACAGCCCAAGGAACAGCTCGTAGGCTGGATGTACGGATTGTTCACGGACAGACCCGGGAATTATGTCAAGAAAACGATGCGGGAATGTACTGGTAAAGAGATAGCCATGGAGTGGCTCTATCATATCGGTGTCCCCGAGTCGGAGATCCCCGAGTTAGCGGAAAAGAGTGTCAACCTTGTTCCTTGCATGATGCCGTACATAACGGCGTTCTTCATGCCCAGGGAGAAGGAGGATCGTCCTCAGGTCGTCCCGCAGGGTTCTGTCAACTTTGCATTCCTCGGTCAGTTCGCTGAGACCACCCGTGATACCATCTTCACAACAGAATACTCGGTCCGTACCGGTATGGAGGCAGCCTACACACTGTTGAACATCGACCGCGGGGTCCCAGAGGTATGGGGAAGCATGTACGATATCCGCGATCTGTTGGATTCCACAGTGAAGCTGTCTGATGGCAGGAAGATAACCGATATGGAACTCAGTTTCAAGGAGAAATTGGTCCTCAAGGGTGTCATGAAGAAGGTAAAAGGCACGGATGTCGAAAAGTTACTGAAGGAGTACCACGAGATCTGAAGGTTTACAACCAAATCTGATACCGATCAAGGGGATGAGTCGTATCAGGCTCATCCCTATTTTTAATATTCTTGACCGCGGCGTTCGGTCATCGATTTTTCTAACTGTTTCTTTTGGCTGTTGTCAGGGACATTATAAATCAAGATAAGTGAATGCGTAGGGAAGATAAAGGATGGAATGACAATGATATTGGATGAAAATTACATTCTTTCTAATGGTGTAAGGATTCCAAAATTGGGTCTGGGCACTTGGTTCATTAATGACAGGAATGCAGCTGAAGCCGTTCGTCAGGCCGTTGCTGTGGGATATCGTCACATCGACACCGCTGAGATCTATAAGAATGAGGCGGGAGTCGGTGAGGGAGTACGCACATGCGGAGTGCCGAGAGATAAGATCTTCGTCAACAGCAAAATAACTGCGAAAGTTAAAACCTACGATGAAGCAAGGGAGATGATCGACGGGTCCATTTCAAAAATGGGTCTTGATTATCTGGACATGATGATCATTCACAGTCCGCAGCCATGGAGTGAATGGCGTAAAGAAAATAACCGTTACTTTGATGAGAATCTAGAGGTTTGGAAAGCACTGGAAGATGCTTACAAAGAGGGTAAACTGAAGGCCATAGGGGTTTCGAATTTCTTGCAGGATGATCTTGAAAACATATTGACGCATTGTGAGGTCAAACCAATGGTGAACCAGATCTTGACCCATATCAGCAATACCCCGTTAGACCTTATCGAATTCTGTCAGAAGAATGACATTCTAGTGGAAGCCTATTCACCGATAGCTCACGGCAAAGTACTGAATAACAAGAAGATAGCAGCCATAGCTGAAAGATACAATGCCACCGTGGCGCAGCTATGTATACGCTATGTCATCCAATTGGGTGCGGTCGCCCTTCCAAAAACGGCGAACCCGCTCCATATGAAAGAGAATGCCGATGTGGATTTCATCATTTCTGAATCCGATATGGAAGCACTGAAGAACTTTGAGAAGATCAAAGGCTATGGTCTGATACGTATCATGCCTGTGTTCAGAGGTAAGTGATCAATGAATGGGGAACAAATCTATCGGTCTTTTTGTATCTAACATCATTAAGACAGGGTTTATGACATAGTTTTATAGACGCAAGTCCATTACATATTAGGACGGATGCCCTGATGGAAGGTCCGAATGAAATTCCCCGCGAAGATCTGTGCCTGGCGGTTTCACGCTCGGTATCAGATCGCATGTATTGTAGGAGAGCTCATGAAGATTTCATGCGGGGCGGTCCCGTATGAACTGCAATTTTGTTGAATCGGTCCATACTGATTGGCCGACAACCGACAAAAAACAATTAACACCAAAATTTGAGAAACAACTGATATGGCGGATCAACCTTTTTGAGGACGGCGACCCCATCGGACAAGGCAGGAATCTGAGATGTTCCGAACGCAGACGGATCAGGAGAGGACAGAGGATTACTCTACTTCAAGAATTGTTCGATAATGAGATGCGCAAAGTGGATCCAAAATTTTTTAAGAGAAGAAGCATCGACCGCGGGGGCCTTGACGACCCTACACATGGCCTAGATAGATCTGTTGACGATTCGGACGATTATTTTAAGAGATGTTGCAAAAAATATCCTACGATATACCATTTGAGAAAGCATATTGCAACCACCGATGTCCGTCCCGATATTCGTTTGTTCTATCTTGCGGTGCGCAATATAATAGAACACAGAGGACACTTTCTGTTTGAAGGCATGCCCGATGATAGATCTCCCGACCTAGGTTGGATCGTGGACCGGACACTGACGTATCTGCGTGACGAGTTCGGGATTAATATGCACGCGGACGGCATAATGTCGGATGTGGAGTCCACTTTATTGGATAGAGGGCTCAGAATAAAGGACAAGAGGGCGAGGCTGTACTCTTTGCTATCAGCTGACGATGTTCCAAAACGTTCGTTCTTGGATCTGCTCATAGGAAGGACGGTAAGGATCGTGGATATCTTCGGAGATAGGGTTCTGAACGACATCGAGATATCCTTCAAGGGTCAGGACTACGATGAAGATCATGACAGATACGAGGACATTTTGGGTACCGAGAGGACGGTCCTGTTGGATCTGATGAAGTTGATCTATGATTGGTCGACCGTGCGTGAATTCACAGAGGGTGGTCGTCAGATATCCAGTATCATAGTGGATAGATACGAACAATACGAAAAGGACATGAAGATATTGAGGGACGTATCGAAGAAATTTCTTTCTCCGAAAGAATATGTTGAGCTCTTCAAATCGGACAATGTGAAGAATAACCATCGTCATTACACAGGGACCCGTAAGAAAAGCGATCCAAATGAAAGGACCTGCACACAGGAGAAGTTTAACAGATATCTGAAGGAGACCTTCGAGGATGTGGAAGCCAAGGACCCTTACCTCAAATATCTGCAGTGGAGGACATACGAAGGATCGTTCGCACCTAAGAGGAGGCCAGATCTGGACAATGTTATACCGAACTGCATGCATAGGAGGGAATTGGAAAAGATCGTGGAGAACATGTCCAGATTCTATACTTTTTTGAACGAGGACGATGGGAGCGGGATGTCTAATGGTGGGAAGATAATCTTACTCTGCACATTCAGGATACCTTATAACATCGGTCCGACGGATATCACTGACCGGTCATGGACAAGTAGCGGTCAAGATGCCGCGGTATCCTGGACCTCTGAGAGCATAACCGATCTGGAGAAATGTTCCAGGGGATTCATAGACAATATATGCGGCAGATGTACGTATCTGCCCGAGGAGAAGGCGCTACCAAATGATTCCGTATTGTATTCCAGATGCAAGCTATATGACGAGCTCAATGGCCTAAGGGTCAATGGTAACAGGATCAATCCTGAGATGAAGATGGAACTGGTGAACGGCCTGTTCTGTGATATGGATAGATGTGGACGGAGGGTTACTGTCAAGGATATCAGGAGACATCTGGCGTCCAAAGGACTTATTTCAGAAAATGATATAATAACCGGGGTCGATGGGAACGTCAGGTCAGATCTGAGGTCTGAGATGTTGATCAAGAGCATCATAGGCGAAAGATCGAGAGATCTGCGTATGGTCGAGGACATTATCCACGACGTAGCAGTTCACAATGCGGATGGTTGCGGATTGAGGGAGAGGATCGCCCGCAAGTATTCGGGCAGATTGACAGATGATGAAATTTACCGTCTGTCGGAACTGCATTCTTCTGGTTGGGGGAAGCTATCGGAACGTATGCTAACAGAGGTCCGCTATCCAGAAGGTTCGCCGTTCGAGGGGATGAACCTTTTCGATGCATTGGAGTGTACCAATCTCAACATGGATGAACTGTTGAACGATAGGTACGGGCTCTTGTCGAAGACAATGGCGACAGTACATGATACTGTGACAGTACAGGATGACGGGATGCAGGGCGCTGTTGCAGTTCCTGCATATACTAATGACATGCGGATACCAAAGATATGGGGATGTCTTTACACGATAGATAGCATTCTAAAGATGACAGGATGCGATCTGACGGGGACTGTGATCGAAACCGAGGACAATAGGGTCGACTCAGGGTCATCGTCAAGAAAAGAGCTCCTTCTTAAGCTGTACAGCCAACACATTGACGATGAAAGGGATTGGGTCGGGGAGATCTCCAAGATCGATGAAGGCAGACTGCACAGGAGGAAGGTGTTCGCTTACTATATGCAGAAGGGACACTGCATCTACTGTAACAGACCGATACATCTTGAGAGGATAGATGAGGAGGATTACAATATGGATCACATCATACCGCGGTCGTTGCTGATGGATGATGACATCGATACCAACATGGCACTTACGCACAAGGAATGCAACCAACGCAAATCCAACACATATCCTGTCTCGCTCGATATACAGAGGAGCATGCGCAGATTCTGGCTTGAACTCAGGAACGAGGGGTTCATCACAGCGGAGAAATATGACAGACTGACTCGCATGACATCGATATCCGAGATGGAATTCGAGTGTCTGATGGCACGTGGACTGACAGAGAGGAACGGGATCAGGAGCATAAACGGAGAATATTGGCTGCACATGGTCTGAAATGGCACATGGTCTGGGATATCTAGACAATAATTGATCATACATTATGGTTTTTATAAACAACCACATGGGATAAATTTAGTTGGAGTGGTAGATCATAACAGCCAATATGAATACAATGCACATCATGTGTTCATTGTTTGACACTAATGTCTTTGTTTTCACCGTAAACTTCTTGAAACATCCTGAATGAATAGGATTGGGATCTGGTCATGGACATATAGGAGCTTATGAGAAGGGTCTCGAGCACCTCGTCCCTGGTAGCCCCCGCGCTCATGGCATGGTTCATTTGGAGCCTTATACAATGTTCTCCGCCCAGGGCTGCCGCGGCAGACAAGGCTAAAAGGTATCTGGTTTTGGGATCGAAAGAGGAGTCCTTCTCCATTATCTGAGTGGCCGTTTGCACCATGGGTATGAATTTGTCAGGACGTTCTGCCAAGACCTGTGTGACCAGAGGCACATCGCCGTATCTGGTCTTTATTGCGGTTAGCATTCTATCCACTTCGTCGCGTTTCTTTGGATCGCATTCCATGAACGTGCACCGACTTACGTGATAATAGAGTTTGTTCGAGTCTAGATGACCTCTGTCTTTTACAGGGACTCGCTGTGCATATAACCACGGATCAATGGTTTTTAAGTGCTGTTACATTCAATTAATATATGTTAAATGTGCATATTAAAAATGAGAGGCACTACATCATTCTCTCCGTGTACTATAACGACATAAGGTAAGAGTATACAGGAAAACAGATGCAGTGTACTTTGAAAAAATCTGATGTCGGTGGTCGTATGACAGACAGCAAAAGGATCGAACAGGCGAAGGCGATAGCAGAGTTGATCAAGAAGGACGAATACAAGCATTACGGTATTCGTGTCCTTCTTCCAGATGAACATTATTCCGAAGGCGATATCGCAAGAGTGTCCCACAAGGGCGGTCTGAAGGAGAGTGGGAGTGATCTCGATACAGGCACATACACGATATTGGTCCCCGCATATCCAGGTATCGATGACATAATCGAGACAATAGATAGGGCAAGGATGTATGGTAAGAGACTCGCCTTATTGGGATGCCTGGAAGGCAAGGGCGGTTATGATCTAGATGAGATATGTATGAAGAATGCGACGGTCCTTATGATAATCTGATGTGTGTTGAATATAAACAAACATTTTTTTGAAAAAGATTCAGTCTGTATCAGGGATAATGAGTATTTGGATATTTTTGGTACATGATACGCATTTTGTAAATATTTCTTATTTGTTTCTGGATATGCAAAATAATCATATATCCTTGTAAGAGATTACAGGGGTCATAAGGACAAATTCTCGAGGGAGTAAATATGAAGAAGGCATTGCAGATCTCAGTCGTTTCGATAGTTGTGATGATGACGGCATTATCCTTTTTGCCGATGATGTCCGCAGATGCGGATTCCGATACCGTTTATCCCGATGAGGGGATAGTCTTTCCGTACGTGGATGTGACCGAGGACATACCCAGTAGCATAGATCTCAGGGATTATGGATTGGTAACATCTGTGAAGGATCAGTTGCAGAACGGGACATGTTGGGCTTTCGCAGCATCAAGTGTGATAGAGACGGCGATCTTGAAGAAGAAGCTCGCAACATTGGATGAATTGGAAATCTCACCATTGCAACTGGCATATTTCAATGCCAACAAAACTACAGATCTGGATGGAGGCACTGCCGGGGATCTGATAATCCCCACTTCAGAAAGGTCATATCTGGATCTTGGCGGGGAGGCCTTGCTGACGACGATGGAATACGCTACATGGATGGGGCCCGTAACGGCGGACGCTGTGAATTATCCCTATGCAGACGCTACTGCAAGTACCACATTGGATGATAGTTTAGAGTACAGTTCAGATTATGTTCATCTGGATGATGCCAAATGGGTCAATGCCAAGGATGTCGACTCTATAAAGTATCTTGTCTCCCAAGGGAATTCGGCCGTGATCGGCTTTTATTTCAGTGGCGAGAACGCAATTATAATATCATCTCAGACCGAGGGTACGAACTTTACATATTATGGTACGGACGATATAATTCCGAACCATGATGTCACCATAATAGGATATGATGACGACTACCCTGCATCCAATTTTGTGAACACTCCTGCAGGGAACGGTGCCTGGCTATGTAAGAACAGCTGGGGTTCGGATGTCGGTAACGACGGATGCTTCTGGATGTCATACTATGATGAATCGGTGAGGTTCGCGGTATTCTTCTCAGTAGAGTCTGCTGAAAATTATGATCATAATTACGAGTATGACGGCGGAGGGTCCACTAACAACAATATCACATTGGGTTCTGACGCATACATGGCGAATGTTTTTACTGCTTCGGGAGACCAGGTCTTGAAGGCAGTATCTTTCTTCATGATGCAGAATGCCAATGTTAGTTATACGGTTAACATATATACCGATATCAAAGACCCAGAGGACCCCACTAGTGGCAATATGGTGAGTACGATATCGGGTATCACGGACTATGCAGGTTACTATACGGTGGGATTGGAAAAAACGGTCGATCTAGATGCAGGTGAGGATTTCTCTGTCGTAGTATATGCGGCATCATCGGACAACGAGGACCTGTATCTGCCGATCGATACGGACGAGGTCCGCCTTATGAGTGATCAGCCATGGGTCACATACGATACCTATGCCACAGCGGGTCAGAGCTTTTTTAGCAGCAATGGTTCAGATTGGACGGATCTGGGTTCAGATGGATCTTCTAACATCAGGGTGAAGGCCTTCACGGACGATATATCGAATGAGGGTACAAGTTCATATGTCTGGGTATTTGTGATCGTTGCAGTGATATTGATCGTATCTGTGACAACTGCAGTGTGGTTCGTCAGGAAGAACAAGGTGTTGTGATCTACTCAAGCAAGGATCGATGATGGGTTCAAAGGAAGGCTAGAATTGTACGCCTTCCACCCACCATCCCTTAACTTCTGGTTCTTTGTAAAGGCTTATTGAGAGCATTGTAATGGTAAAATATAGAGTCGGGATCGACTTACAAGTACGAAATGTCAAATGCCGAGGTATGTTCTATGAATGGCAAATCCGAATTCGATTCTGAGTTTTGCCGTGTACGGTACATGAAAACTGACAACGAAGTATTTCTTGAATGGAAGAAATTCGCGAGAATGAATGATTACAGAGAACCGACATTGTTCGCTTTGAAATTACTGAAAAAGAATCCTGGAAGCAATTTTATCGTTGATGCAAGAAATGGATTTGAAGATGACCCAGAAGATGTAAAATGGGGATTTTCGGACCTTCTTCCGAATATGGCGAAGACCGATTGCAAATATGTCGCATTCATTCTGGAAAATGCTACGGCCATCGAGAATGAGATGAACATGTGGGCAATGGAGTTCGGAAAGTATTTTACAGTAATTAATGTCGATAGTTATGAAGAGGCTGTTCGTAAAATGACATTTCGGACATGAAAATAGGAAATTTGACACTGTTCTCTAATTTTGTGGCATATATGGGCAATCAAATGGGGGGCGTTGATAACTGCCATCTATCCTTTTGATGATTCGCACTTTGTCAAAAAGGATTATTCCTCTGATACTGCTCATAATATGGTCGTAGAGAAGGTATTTTGCGTATATCACGGGTAAGGGATTCAAAGTCGATTTAGATAATATCGTTGTTGGAAATGTCGTCTGTCTGAAGGAGATTAATGAATCACCGATATGAATTCTGCTTGTGGGCAACGTTCTTTCAGAATACGTATGAATTCCTGTTTGTTCGCAGGTGATATACAGACAAGATTATTCTTTCCATAGTAAATAAGAACAGAATCCGAGGACATTCCTAGAGAATAGGTCCAGATGTGCTTGTCCACTATCTTCTTCACAGAGGAATATATGACAGGGGGTTCGTTGAATGCCATTGGACATTTAATGATCAATTCGTTGGTTTCGAATGTGTATCTGGTGTAATATCCAGATACGATGAGGGTCAGAATGATCAGTGCGAACAGAGTAAGAATGATCGACGGATGCTTGAAAAGAAAAAGAAAGATCAGAACTATCGTTGTAATGATTGTGATACTGAGCCAAAAGAAATTTCCGAATTTGGTACGGAATGCAATTGAATCTTCCACAGATAAGTAAGATTATTTCAAAATAAATAATCGATTAGGAAAATATAAAAGAGGATAGGGGGCATCTAATGCAGAAGTACTATCTGGATTTTTATTGTTCATTGTGTGTGTATTTCCACCATCGTCAAAAATATTCAATTTTTGTTGTAATCAGAATGAATATTGCTGTTAAAAATGAATAAAACAAAATTTATTTCTTGTTGTTCTGAAAAGTCCCTGAATACGAGGCAGCCTGCAGTATATGGCCGTCGATCTTTTCCAACAGTTCTTTGCGGCCGCATTTAGGTGGCAGGTCGACCTTTATGTCGAGTATGTAGACCTTGAACACATACGTGTGCACAGATCTCAAGGGCGGTTTAGGACCTTTGTAACAATGCTTCCCGTAGGCGATGCCCTGCACAGCCCCTCCCATATTCTCCAGGATATCACCTTTAGGTATCGCTGCCGGGACGGTTTCCATGACCGGAAGGTTCCATATCACCCAATGGTTGTAGTTTGGGAACAGAGGGTGCGATGCATCGTCCATGGTGATCGCCATGGTGATCGCACCGTCGCATATGTTCCCGATATGCATCTCCGGGGAGATGTTCTTGTCCCCGGCGGAAAATTCTTTTGGGATCTGGCTGCCATCTGCGAATGCCGGTATGGAGAATTCCAACTGTTTCATTCTTATGCCCCTGTATGAATTGAGATCGGTGCCATACTTATTTTATACATTCCAATAAACTTGTAATTAATGAGATATTCATTGGTAGTAATACGTTGAGAGATCCAATCCATGATTATTTTATGGTGTATGCGGATATTCATCCGTGGAAAACCTGAAAGAGAAGAGGATGGCCATTCTGATCGATGCGGACAATGTCTGTTCCAAATACATCAAGACGATATTGGACGAGGCATCATCCTTCGGCACCGTCAATGTGAAACGTATCTACGGGGACTGGACGAAACCTCAGCTGAGGCCTTGGACAGAGGTGCTGCTTCCCAATTCCATACGCCAGGTCCAACAGCCCAATTATACCACGGGCAAGAACTCCACCGACTCGGGGATGATAATCGATGCCATGGACCTCTTCTATTCCGGTGCCGTGGATGGATTCTGCCTTGTATCCTCTGACAGCGATTTCACAGGGTTGGCGATGCGTCTGAGGGAATCAGGCATGTTCATAGTGGGAATGGGCATGAGGACCACGCCTGAGCCCATGGTGGCCGCATGCAACTCATTCAAGTTCCTTGATGTGATCGATCCTGATGCGGGTGTGAACAAGGTCGTCGGTCTGAAAAGCGAGGTCGTATCCGAGATACCTATCAAACCTAGGTCCGCATCCAAGGATATAAAGGAACTTACAAAGATCATAAAGGATATCATCGACCTGAATTCGGATGATGACGGTTGGATGATGCTCAGCGAGCTTCAGCCGGACCTGATAAAGAGGAAGCCTGAGTTCGATACCAGGAACTACGGTTTCAAGAAGATGCTGTCTCTTGTGGAATCCTTGAAGGGATTCGAGATAAAGAAGGAGAACGAGGTCACGAATCCTCAGAATCCTGATGCGCATATAGTTTTCATCAAGAACAAGTGAGGGCTATGGTCATGTTCTGTTGATAGAGAGTGGACGGCCATTCTTTTCCGCATAATTAAAAAACGACTAGGGCGGCCAATCAATCATTGAGGCCTTCAGTACGGATGTGTTCAGCTCCAATTTCGGACTCGATCTTATGCAGCAGTCTTGTGAGGCTTTCCAGGTCCACGGTCTCGACGGCCAGTCTATGGCGGTATTCTCTGCATCCATGACAGCCGGCTATGAATTTGGGGGCGACGCCGCGGAGTATGTTCATGGCCAATTCCTCTCCCTTCTCCTGGATGAGGGCATCGGCAAGCGATAGGCACCAATCCACTTGCTGGGATACGATAGGAGTTAGGAGTGTCTCTCCTGTACGATAATAATGATCGATCTGAGTGATCAGATATGGATTACCTACTGCCCCGCGGGCAACCATCACTGCGGAGGCTCCTGTGATATCGACGGCATGTATCGCGTCATCCAGGGAATAGATGTTCCCGGATATCATCAACGGCACGGACATATCCGATTGCAGGTCTTCGACGAGTTCGAAATGGGGGGTCCCGGTGTAAAGTTCTTCTCTGGTCCTTGCATGCACGGCGATGGCATCCACACCTGCATTTGTAAGTTCGTCGATCACTTGGCGGAAGTTCATGTTATCATTTCTTCCGAGACGTATCTTTGCTGTGACTGGCACATCTACTGTCTCTTTGATGCGGTGGACTATATCGCCACATCTCTTCGGGTTCTCCATGAGGGCAGAACCGGAACCGTTGCTTACGACCTTGGATACGGGGCATCCCATGTTGATGTCGAAGAAATCTATGTTCGGATTGTATTCTATCGCGCCTTTCGCGGCATTGGCTAGATTATCAGGGTCGTTGCCGAAGAGCTGTAGGCCGGTGGGGTAGTTGCGTCCGAATCTGACATAGGCCATGGACCTTTGAAGGCCGTGCACTATCCCGTTGTCGGAGGTCATCTCAGTGACGGAGACAGCTACTCCGAAGGGTTTCATGAATTCCCTGTAGCTGCTGGACGTTATGCCTGACATTGGTCCCAGGACCACGCGGCCTTCGATTTTAAGATCACCGATCTTCCACATTAGGATTGGGACCATAATACGCGTGTTTATCAGGTTTACGTTGGGTATGATTTTATTTTTCTTTTGACGATGATCTTCTCGGCCCTCATGTCGTCATTTATGGAACTGAAAAAGGAAAGCTGCAGCATATTAACCTAACATGTTGGTGGCCTAAAGTGTTATTTCAAACGTAACTTTTATGTTATATCAAAGCATAAGCAGCGTTCATACAACCTCATTGAAACCGATGGGAGGCCCCCGATCCTGAACCTCGGATCGGATTTCATTCAAGAGAGTAAAATTCGACGGTAATCTCATGATAGGAAAAAGAACGATAGCAGTGATATCAGTAGTGATGATATTGGTGGCATCCATTGCTGCATACGCGGTCATAACGATATCTGGCAAGGATAATGGCGATAATGGTACTGACGATGCCGTCTCAGGATTAACGGGAACATATCTTTACATGACGTACGGCACCTACAACGATGATTCTATGCAATATATGGGCACATGGAGAATGGAATTGGATAATGGGGAAGTGATCAAGAACGAAGGTAGTCTGTCCACATACCATGAGACATCGTATCCTATCGTTAATGTCGGCACCGAATTGCCAGTATCGGACCGCCCTGACGGATATATCGATCATATACCCGAGAAGAACGAGGTGCTCGCAGGTGCTGAATATCTTGGGGATATTATCATAGAGACATCAAATTTCGGTTCTATAAGCACCTCTGTTTATGAATCCGGAGATAAGACCTATTATGCGGACGATTCCGGAGCGATATACAGGATTGTCCTTACCACAGAATTCGGATGGACGGAGATCCAGGTAGTGTATGAATTGAGACAGATCGCGAGTTGATAATGTAACTGTGTTCTGAGGCCTTAACATCTTAATTCTTGAGTCAATTAAAAGATATGTTTTAGATATTGGACCAGTAGAGACTGTTAGAAGTGGTCGGACTTTGGTTCTATGTTCAGGTTATCGGTATCGAGCATAGCAAAGATGCAGATTACAATCAAGAATAGATCTTTCCGATGTATTCGCCCAGTTCCGCCCCGATAATATTGTCACCCTTCTGAGAGTAGTGCAAGTTATCGTCAAGCATGGTACCATCATCGATCGAGAAGGAATCGGAGGCCGTGGATGCCAGATGGATCGTCTTGCATTCCTCCGCCAATTGGATCTGCGCGATAGAACTGTTGACCCCTTCGGCCGAACGCACCTTGCTTATGAATCCGCAATCGAAATCATACGGGGAGAACCGTGCATCCCCGATCCCCAGCAAAGATCTGTGGATCTCCATGAAGGACCGTTTGTACGTTTCCACATCGGTGTCCGAATCGGATTCGCCTTGTATCCATATGTACGATCTCACGGTGAAGTCATAGTGTGCGGTATCTATCGTTAGGAGCGCACCGGAGAACACGGTCTGTGCGTAATCATAGGATATCCCTCCGGGGAGATACGTGCTTATGGGGGCCCCTCCGATGGCCCCGTTGATCGTGAGGACCTTGTGTCCCGTCCTTTTGTTGTATGCGGCTGCGAAGGGGGCCTCTATGTTGCCTATGTGAGCTACGTTGGTGCTCTCTGTCATGCTGTGCATTCCGTAATCATTGACCGAGCGGTCATAGAATATGTTGGATACAGGGTCGTCGGATGTGCCGTAATAGTAGGCGGTGCCCAATTCGGGGACGGGGGATGCGGTGGATGGGTCGGAAGAGTAACGGTACATAGCGTTGCTTTGGCCTAGAATCAGGAAAACATCGAGTTGTGCTTTTTTGACATTTATTTTTTCTTTGATTCTACCAGAGTATGTGATGATTCCATCGCCAATATCGCACGCGTGAACGTATTT
This sequence comes from Candidatus Methanogranum gryphiswaldense, assembly GCA_019262145.1. NCBI lineage: Archaea > Methanobacteriati > Thermoplasmatota > Thermoplasmata > Methanomassiliicoccales > Methanomassiliicoccaceae > Candidatus Methanogranum > Candidatus Methanogranum gryphiswaldense. The sequence goes on from CP076745.1 coordinate 735,059, forward strand.
AATGTCACCGATTTTGATGATTTCTAGTGCGCCTGCTGCGGATATTATTTGAGGGTTTGATTCTTCATCTGATGTTGAGAATTCCAGATAATCGTTATAATACATAACTGGTTTTTCCATTATGTTTTGATTGTTTGTTATTCTATTTCATTTTTTTGATATGATATCGATGGAATCTAAGCCGTTGTTCATATTCATAGAGATACTAAATAATCAACATCAATTAAGGCAAAATCATAATTGGTTTGTTATTATTTTTATATGAATTTCGATTGTTATCTTTTAGGATTCTTAAGAGGTATCAAATCTATATTAATTTATTAGTATCTTTAGATTTAATTTCTTTTTCAAGTTTTTCTATAAGAGGTTCATAATTAAATGTAGGTTTCATTGCGTTGTTATATAATTTTATACTTTTAACAATCATATAACTATTTTTAAATCCAAAATAATTCTGTATACGATCAAGCATCAATGAATTAATATATTTACTACTAACTGAGTTCAATTGTTGTATCTCGATTATTTTCGAGGTTTGTTCTCTTTCGACGATGGATTGAAAATAATTGGCATCTATCATCGAATAGTGGTAATATTCTTTATTATAATTTTTTAAGTTTCCATTGTATAATTCTTTGAATATCGGATTGATTAATACAATAATTATCTTAGGGGATATTGGAAGAAACCAGACTAGTTCTGGAAAATAACCGTGGTCTATGTACAGTTTTAAATATCTTTTTTGGATTTCACGATATCCATCGTATTTTTTAATCAGATCTAGCAAAAATTTACCATTTCTTGTAATTGGCGGTTCACAATCAGTTAATTGATCCCATTCGCTAATTAAATATGAATCCGTAAGGATGAATTCATTATCCCAATCGCATTTCCATATTCCTACGTCCGCAATTTCTGCAGCTCTGTATTTAGTGGCGAGGGATACTGAACAATTTTTATCATCTAATATTTTTTTGAATTTATTATTTATTATCACTTTGAGATCGTACAATATTTGTTTCTTTTCATCGAGTTCTGAAGTACATTTAAATGATTTATCAGGATAGGTAAATTGTAAATGTCTATTTGAAATATCTTCAAGATTATGGGGCGTCAGTTCATCAACATATGGTTTAAGATTTCTTTCCCATCCGACTTCGTCTATTTCTTTTGAAGGAACTCTAATGAATTCAGATAAAAAGAAACGTTTTATTTCATCAATTTCGTATGCTGAAAGTGATATGGTGTTTGTTTTTGACTGGTTGATCTTATTAGCAATTGGAAGAAATGCTTGCTCAATCCGAGTGTTTAATCTTTTTTCTATTTCCGTTTTATCTTTATTATTTTCATCCCAGTATAGATGGTCTTCTCCAAATATTTTATTCGTTTGATATTTATTGAGCTCATTTGTCCTGTAATTGTATATTTCTATGAGTTTTTTCTCATTATTATTTGTTGAGAATTCATTTACTATAAATTTAGGAATAAAATGATTGTAAGTATACGGAGCAGTCATTACATAAGCGATTATGTAACTTCAAAATATTATTTTTTTGTATATAATTGATGTTTATTGTAATTTGATCATAATGGTAATTAATGGGGATGAAAATCAAAACATGTGTTTATTAAAAATTCAAAGGAAAAGCGGATGAAATTTCCAATTTATGCAGATAATTTGGTATTGTTAGTATGAACGTATATGTGGCGATTGGATGCAGTCCCAATTGAAGTTATGGATCGAAGTGCTGCCTCTTAATTCCATACTCAAGTATGGCAATATAATTACACTACTGGCAATAACTCAACAGATATGATGATTAAATAGATGTTGTGGACCTTTTCTATTCAGTTACTGGAATACGATATCCCCATCCATATCGTTGGAATGGTCTGCAGGATATATAAATCAGATGAAAAACGCATATATTTGCCAGATTGTACAAAAGACTCGTAAAAAGGGCGGTCGGCGGCAGTTCTCAAACAATTTGACTGATCATAACAAGGAGTTGACGATATTGAAGACAAACAACAATAGATCAACGGATGCTGTGTACGCACAGGAGAACTGCAATCAGAACATCATATCCAGTATGGACAGTGAACACGTAACGGACTCCATTCTCTGCCTGCTGCAGGAATCGGGAATTGGAGAATCGGAGCGCATAAGTAAATGATTATACGCAAAATAATCGATATTCAAGTTGCTCTGTGGCAGAAAATACTTAAAATAAGTCAATTTTTACATAATGCAATGAATTCTATATTTCAAATTCAATACTCCCGCAAATGGACAATCATTCGCCTGAACAGCGTCATATAAACATGCAGGCAATAAAGTGCAGGAATACTGGCATAGAAGTGGCGCTCAGAAATGAGTTATGGAATAGAGGGCACAGATATAGAAAGAACTGCAAGGATGTCATGGGAAAGCCGGACATCGTTTTTGTAAAGAAAAAGGTAGCAGTGTTCTGCGATTCGGAATTCTGGCATGGATATAATTGGAATGAACAGAAGGATCGTATCAAAAGCAACAGGGAGTATTGGGTCCCCAAGATAGAACGCAATATCGAGCGTGATCGGGAAGTCAATTCAGTCTTGAGGTCTCAGGGTTATGAAGTCATACGTTTCTGGGGCAGAGACATAATAAAAGACGTTTCCGGATGCGCAGATGCGGTCATAGAGGTTTTATCTCGCCGGTGAGCTTTCACTTTCGGTCACCCAAAGCGGCAATTTATATATTCACCAGACCTATGGAATTACAGGGAGAAAAAGCCATGTCTACAACGGAATCGATATCCGGCCACATTCATTGCGACAGGGACGTCCGCAGACAGTATGCTGTAGGGAGCATGTTCGCCGGAATAGGGGGGATATGCAGGGCATTCAAAGATGCAGGTGCAGAGATAGTCTGGGCTAATGAGATAGATCACAATGCATGTGAGACCTACAGGAAGAATTTCGGATCCGGATATCTTGTAGAGGGAGATATAATGAAGATTGACAGTGCGGGCATTCCCAAACTGGACATACTTACTGCCGGATTTCCATGTCAGGCATTCTCGATTGCAGGATACAGAAAAGGATTCAAGGACCCGAGAGGAGCCCTTTTCTTCGAGATCGTAAGGCTCATAGATGACAAGGAACCCAGAGTTGTCTTCATAGAGAACGTGAAGAATCTGGTAAAGCACGATAACGGCAACACATTCAAGAATATACGCCAATGTCTGGAAGAAAGCGGATATATTGTCGATTACAGAGTGTTCAATACTAAAGATTACGGCAATCTTCCTCAAAATAGGGAACGTGTGTACATAGTGGCTTTCAGGGACAGAAAAGATTATGATCATTTCGCATTTCCGGGTCCCGTGTTACTCGATGCAGACATACATTCAATCATCAGAACAGATAGAAAAGAGAATAGCTGTTATTATTACGGAGAATCATTTTCCCATTACAGGGAATTGAAAGACGCAGTGAAGAACAGAGATACGGTTTATCAGTGGCGCCGCATATATGTTCGTGAGAACATGAGCGGAGTATGTCCTACTCTGACAGCGAATATGGGAATGGGGGGACACAATGTCCCATTGATCATAGATGATTTCGGCATCAGAAAGCTGACACCCGAGGAATGTCTTGAATTCCAGGGATTTCCGCAAGAGTTTTCTTTTGCGGATGTGAGCAGAGCATGCAAATACAAACAGGCCGGTAACTCTGTATCGGTGCCTGTGGTGCGCAGGATAGCCGAGAATATAATAGCTGCAATGAATAAAACAGACGGGTGCTGAGAAAATTGGCCATTGAAAGAAGATCCGATTCAATAAGGGAGTATGAAAGGCTCATTAAGTCAGTTTGTCTCATATCGAATCTTTTTTCCGAGAATGATAAACCGTACATCGATTACCGTCTTGCAGAGAATATGTTCTGCAGGTGTTTTGGTGCAGATAATCTTTCGAGATCGGACTGTTCAGTCGATGCGAGGCTGGGAGATCTCGGAGTGGGGATAAAGACATTTTTAGGTGTCGGAAAGAAACCATCTTTTCAAAAGGTGGCAGAATTTAACAAGGATAGCCCCAGATTCAGAGGGATGGACCTCACAGAATTGGTCGGATGCGTATCTGAACTGAGGAATGAGAGGATAGATTTCACAAAACGCACATATGGAATCTCCGATATACAGTATCATTGTCTTGTAAGAGATTCTGGTTGTGTCAGCATAGTTGAGTGCCCTATGCAGCAGATAGACATCGACAGGATATCTGTGCAGGGGAAGAAGCACGGGAGCAGTGCAGTGGCTTTTTCTGACGGTTCGAATGATTACTTCTTCAATACATCGAAGAGTACCCTTTATTCGAAATTCGATATATCGAGGCCCCTGCTCGATATAGACGTAGATATAATCGAGGATCCGTTTGATGTCCTCCTTAAGTTGCTTGATAATGGAACAGGGACTATAGGCGGAATGTCTTCGCAGGAATGTGTGGAGCTACCGCTTTATTCTGTCAGGAACGGAAATCCGTATGTTCCTGAAAAGAGCGGAATAAACCAATGGAATGCGGGAGGCAGGGCCAGGGATTACGATGAGGTATACATACCGGTCGCGATACGCATACACAGGGAACATCCAGGATTCTTCCCGGGAAGGGACAGGCCCTTCGATCTGAGGCTTCCCGACGGAAAGACAGTGCTTTCAGCGAAGATATGCCAGCAGAATGATAAGGCATTGATGACAAATCCGAATTCGGCTTTAGGAGAGTGGATCCTCAGACAGGTGCTGGATGTATCGGAAGGGGAGCTCGTTACATATGATATGCTTTCGATGCTGGGAATCAACTGTGTCAGAGTCTATAAAAATAAAGATCTGGACTATTCCATAGATTTCGGATACAGGGATTTTTCATTGGAATATTTAGATAACTAAGATTGTATGTAAAGGAATCTGAATATTTTTGGGTGCAATATAAAACACAGTTAATTAAGACATGGAGACTTCCTGTCAGCTTTTATATTTTGATTTATACCAATCTTCGAATTCTAATATCTTTGTTTTAATTTCAAAAGAATCTAGAGATTCGATTACAACAATATCGCTGTAAGCATACAAAAATACCTGAAGAGCTCTCACTTCATCCCTGGAAAGAGGATTGCCTGAATCAGATCTTGATTTATAATAGTCTAAAAATGTATGAGTCACATATTTATTCATAAATAAAGTACGATCCAAAATATTATTGGCGAGATCTTGATTAGAAAGCATTACCTCAGTCAGTTCGAATTCATTTCCCGTTCTAGTTGGGTCAAAGGTCATGTCTGCAATAGTCCAAAGACGGGGAAGCACACTTTCTCTTCTATTTCTTTTTGTAAGAACAACAGGAAATACAAATTCTTTCTGAATTTTTGAAATCTGCTCGTCTTCAGTCTTCTGATCAAGTTTATAGCGATATCTGAGATATGGCAGATAATGATGAGACATAATGGTCCAAAATGCACCGTTGCAAGCCACTTCAGGAGATAAATTCAGAGTTTTATAGATGATCTTAGCATTTTCCACATCGGTAGATGGCGGTTCTTTGTCTGGATTCATAACAAAAGGGATAGGGTCCACTTCCAGTGATGAAAGCTGGGAATCATATCCAAGTTCACGGATAAAATCGCCAAGCCAGTAATTGTCATTAAAAAGATATTTTTTAATGTTGATTGGAACGGCCTCAGTAATCTTAGGCAGACAGGATATATCGAGTTTTTCAATATTCATTTATATCACCGTAATATTTGGACAGGTAACTGCTAGATTCAAACATCATGTCTTCAATAATTTTCATTGCAATGTCATATGCCGAAAAACCTTCAATAGAGTCGCCAATAAGATCATGAATTTTTCCATCTAAAACATAATACCATTTATAGGGGATTTCTTCAGAAGTTTCAATCCAAAAACTTTGTATTACCTGTTGGAGGACAGGAACGACAAACATTGACGTAAATATCTGTCCGCATTCTTTCCGTCTCAAAGAATTATAATTTTCGAATACAACTTTAGGTAAAGAAATCACAATATAATTCTCTTCAAAAGCATACGCATATCTATCACCTGACATAAAACGGCAGATAGATTCGGCGGCTTCATTCGGATCGCGGAAAATGGTAATTTCATACTTCTCTGTTTCCGCAATCATAGCTCCTTTGGGAAGTATTATGAAAAGACCGCTGTAATCTTTATCTAAATTTTCATTAGTATATCCGCGTATTTCCTCATTCATGATTATGCCTGGGGTAATTACAATTTTATCTGCAAATTCAGACTTTACAAGCTTATACATGAATTTCTGAGGAATCTTGACTAATTTTTTGCTGTTTGTAGCGGAACATACGATCAAAATGCAAAAATTGGCATTTCCTTCTTCGATAAGTGCATTCAGTTCTTCATCTATAAGCTCAAACTTACCTCTGATAACAAGATGAATACCAGAATCAGAACATGAAATATCACAATTGATAATTGAAAGATAATCGTCTGAATTCTTCTGCAGTTTAGGATAGGGGTAATTATTGGACAATTTTCTCACCCTCCACATCGATTCTGCAGGAAATTGGATAATCCAACACAATTGTCAGAGCATTGCGCTCATTTTTTATCGGATGAATAGGACCTATGCGTCCATCTGACACATTATATTTTGTTCCGTTGGGGCCGTACGCAGCCTTTATGTCAACAGCTCCCCCATCGCTGTTATCTGCATAGATAATGTGTGCTTTAAGATAAATTTCATCAGAACTATCCACATTAAACATAATATGATATGAATTATTTTTGATATCAGTGCAAATTGTACGAACTTTTATAAGATTGACCTGTCTGATTTTAAAGATACGTTTATAATCGCTATCGCTGACAGGATTGACAGAGGGAGGAAGCGGATCAACAACTGATTCATTTGTATCGTTATGTATGGGTTTGGTATCACTGTCGTAATCAAACGATGATTCTTCTTCTGTCTGACCGGCAGGCAATATAGATTTAACAGTAGCCAAAGGTTTCGACAGTTCGGAACTTTTCTTTTTAGTTTTGACCCTGCTGATCGGATCATAAAAGAATTCCTTTTTTGAAATTTCTACATTCTCATTTTCATCATTCACAGGAATATACCTGTTGAGACCGATCGCATCTTTGCTATCCTTCATATCCAGCGCTGTCATTTCATCAGCAATTTTACGAATATCTCCTTTTATTGCATTTATAAGATTCTTCACATCTTTCTTACGAGACTCATCAGTCACTTCAATATTCCATTCATTATGGGATATATCTTCAGCAGAAAGCAAAAGGGAAGAAGCTTTCGGACTTCTGATAATTGCAAGACCGATTATTTTTTCACGGGGCAATTTATGAAACTTGCTGCTGATGGTCATTCCAGCTCTGACAGATGCAACATAGAAATTATCTTCTGATTTGGCCAAATAAATTCCATAATCAGCACAAATGTATTTAGGGCCTTCAAGAAAACATTTAATTAATTCAGAAATGCGGTTAATCTCTGCAACTTCTTCCTCAGCAATAGGATTGAGGCATCCTAAAACATATTGAATGGAATTGTCATCAATAATAACGCCGTTAATATCTATAATTAATTTCTTTTCTAGAATGCTAACAAAGAAATCGCGGATTACTGCGAGTTTTATCTGATCGTCATCATTCGAACTATCAATAAAAGCCGGTATGTATATGTCTGTACCTGGAACATCTCTGCTGAAATCAGGATCTAAAAACAATTGGTGCGCTGAATGCTTTTCATTTTCATCATTATAACATCCTACACTGTCATGTTTTACGTTATCATCATCGCGATATGTGATTTGATAAGAGCATCCAAGAGAAGCTTCATATCCTTCAGTATCCAGTGTAGAAAAAAATACACAACCGATACCAGACATTCTGTAGAATGATTCCTTCCCTCTTCCTTTGGAACCGCCGGATTGAGAATCTTTATTCGAAATTCCTTTGCCCAAAGTAATAGCATTCCAGGGTGTTGCGGAATCTTCATTCTCATTGGAACCTATTAATCCAGTAGTATTGAAGTCGCTGATACGCATTACAGTCATATTTTGTTTGTTGAGATAATTTTCTCTCTGCTGATATTTTTCGAACGCGAAGGTATTTTTATCGATCTTACGAGTTTCATTTTTGCAATATCCGAGAACTTCACGGAAAGAATCAACATCCGGAAAATCTGCCGTATTAATCATAAACTTATGAAATACTACTTTAACAGGTGATTTAACAGAGGAGTCATTGCTGTTTTGACAGATTTCTCTGACAAAAGTTTGAATTGGTGAATTCCTGCTGTCTATTTCATTTGCGTTGATACCTATCTTTTGATAACTATTTGTTTTCGGAAACTTCCAGCAAGATTTCATGATACCACTCGATTACGTCAAGGATAATCGCTGGTATGAATTCGTCAGATTATAAATCATATTGTTAAAAAAGCAATTCGAATACATGCGCTATCAGAATAATTTTTTTTTGTGTTTTGCTATAGATAAGGGAATACGCGAATTCACACTATTTCTGTATCTGTTATAAATTTTATTTTTTTAGAGAGTTATGTTAGATTATTAGAATTGTTAAACCCGGCAGATTAAAGTGTTTATTAAAATATTATTTGGTATGAAAGAAATCCAAAGAGTTCCATATTCAACGGAGGAAGATATTCTTGTGGTGGAACTCTATTCGAGGACGCCATATGCAAAGATTCACAGCGATAATCCTGAAATTATAGATCTTGCTAGATTTCTGACGGACAATGGACATCCGCGCACCCCTACTGCAATTAGATTCAAAATGGAAAATCTGAAATCTGTGGATGAGAAATATCTGGATAATGGCAGGAGAAAGGGAATGTCCAATATCTCCTCTCAGCTGAGTGATGTGTGGAAAAGATTCCATGACAGCGGATTTTCCGATATAGATTCTGAGGCTGACAAGGCCAGGAAAATCATTCAGGAAGGCCTCATATCAGATAACAATGAAAAGTCGTATTTGTCATATGACATTTCAATTGACGGTCGCATTGTAGAACGTATTGCAAAGGTAAGAGTGAATCAGCCTCTTTTCAGAAGCAGGGTAATGGCCGCATATAATGGCAGATGCTGTGTAACTGGGTTGGATGTGCCGATTTTTCTTCAGGCATGCCATATAAAACCCTGGAAAGATTGCGAAGGGGATCTCAGCTCGCAACGTATGGATGTAAGGAACGGGCTTTGTCTGAATGTGTTGTATCACATTGCATTCGATGAGGGTTATATGGGTATCGACGAGGATAGGGCAGTCATGTATTCGCCGAGATTCAAAGAATATTATGATAAGGATTTCATATCCAGAGTTTTCACGCCGTTTGAAGGAAAGAAAATTGATATAAATGTTAGGATACCGGCAGGCGAGTTTTACCTCGATTACCATCGTAAAAATGTTTTCATGGATTCATGAAACGGAGCTTATCAGGCAAACAAATTAAGGAAATATGTATAAAAAGTTTCTAGGAACTCATTCCTTTTCATCATTTCCAGGTTCTAATTGTTTGATTTCGCCTAATGCATTGCCGATCAACCCTTGGAAGTCACCGTACATACCAGATGTGTTCCTGATGACTGCTTCAATGGCCTTCTCTTGTTTACCCCAGCGTTTCTCAGTCGCTCTCTTCTCCTTATCCAGTTCATCCTTTAACATTTTGTAATTGTCGATTATTGCCTCTACGCGATGTTTGAACTCCGGTCCTGTAAGATATTGATAAAGGAATTCCATTTTGGCATCCTTGTTCTGGGAGTTCTTGTTCGCCGCGTATACAGCCAACATCTGTGTACGGACCAGTCTCGCTACGGCCAATGCGAATCTTGGACGGGTGATCCAGATCCCGTCAACTTGCGATATGTCCCCGTATGATTCCGGTACGTTGACCGAGATCAATACTCCAATTACGGCATTGGATTCGCGGATGTCCTCTTTGAATTTCTGTATCCACGATGGTTGCCAAGCGGCATTCTTCGTTTCCCACAATATGAGGCCGCATTCCTCTGAGAAGTTCTTGACCAGGTGTTTGATATCGGCGCCTCTCTGTCCCTTCTTGACATCCAGGATCTCGTCGTATGGGAACTCGTTCTTGAGGCATTGCTCCAGTTCCAGCTCCAATACCTCTCCCTGGTTCTGTTGGGACCCTTGCTCGGCCTTCTTCTTGGCTTCCGAGAGGGCGGTCTTCGTATCCTCGAGCTGTTTCTCCATCTGTCTGTATCTGAGTTCCCATGCTTCGTCGGCCTTTTTCTTTTCTTCTTCTTTGATCTTGCCGGTCTCTTCAAGGATCTTCTTGTTGGCCTCTAACTGGGCCTCTTCACGTGCCTTTTTCTCTGTGCGTAACTCTTCTAGGAGGCCGTTCAGCTTTTCGCGCAGTTCAGTGTTGGTCTTGTTGTCTGCTTCTTTGTCCTTCTTGAGCTCTTCGATTGTCTGTTCATGGGATTTTTTGATCCTTTCTGTTTCTTTCTCAAGCATCTCTCTGATAAGTTTCTGAGCATCATCGTTTGCCTGTTGTTTTGCTGCAGATATCTTCTCATCATTCTCTTTGGCAGCGGCAGCGAGTTCTTTCTTATGTTGCTCTTCGAGTTCCAGTTTTATCCTGGTCTCCACTTGATCCTCCAATGCTTTGTCTATCTCTATGAGAGTTCCGCATTTTGGGCATTTTATTTTACTCATTGACATCATTGATGTATTGTTTTGATTCTTTTTTAAATATAATCATTTTTGATTTTTATTTTAGAGTATGCAGGTTTTATCAATTTATTGTTGTTTTATGTTATTAATTATATATATTGATAAATGGTAACATAGTTGAGTATGGCAAATTCAGAGGATAATAAAACTGCAAAGATAATAAAATTTGATTTACATATTCATTCTTATAAGAGCATATATAAAGAAGCTCCAAATGTGGTTGATAATTCAACAAAAGAAAATCTTAGAATTTTATTTGATAAATTAAATGAAAATGAAGTATCTTTATTTTCAATAACAGATCACAATCGTTTTGATGCCGAGTTATATGAAGAGATTGAAAGAATAATTAAACTTAATGAATACCCTAATGTAAAGAATATTTTAGCAGGAATTGAATTTGATGTTAAGTTAGAAGAAGATATGAAAGATTGTCATATAATTTGCATATTTAATGCAAAAAATTCTATTGCTGCGTATCTTCATATTGAAAAATGTATCAATGAAAAACCATTAATGAAAAAAGACGAGTTTTATTTAAAAAAAGATTTTGAGAATTTATTAGAGAATATTGGAATGGATACAATATTAATTGCATCTCAAAGAAAAGACATTTCTAATCATAATGGAAAAAATGCATCATTAAGCGATTCTACATTAAATGTGGAAGATGTTATAAAAATCGGTTATATTGATGCATTAGAATTTCAAAAACCAAATGTGGAAGGAATTTTAAATAGTAATCTCAAAGATCTACCACATAATATTTTGTTAATTTCTGGGAGCGATTGTCATGATTGGAGATATTATCCTAATCATGATGGAATAAATGGAAATCCCAATTTTCATCATTCTAAATCAAAAATGATGCCCACATTCAAGGGGCTTTTAATGACTATAAGTTCTCCAGAGCTTAGATTGAATAGTATTGAAAATAGTAATATTTCATATATTCGTAGTATAGAAATAGGAAATAAAACCATAGAGTTGGTGAATGGTGTTAACGCAATAATTGGTGAAAATGGTTCAGGTAAGTCTACTTTATTGCAACAGATTAGTGGAAAGGAATCAAAGAAAGATTACATAGTAAAGATAGTAAAAGAGAACAATATAAAGAGCATCAAAGAAGGAAACCCTATATTGAAATTTATTTCGCAGGGTGAGATAATAATTAATTTTAATAAGGGTAGTTTATTTGACACGAATTGCTATCCCGATATCGACACTTCTGAATTTACTGATTTGTATAGTAAATATTCAAGAGAATTAAAGCAGTATATTGAATATTCAATTAATAATGAAAAAGTATTAAGTGAGTTGTATAAGAATGAAATAAAATTTGAAAAATATAATTTGGATAAGACACATTACATTCAGATAGATTCTGAAATGAAACCAATTGAGAATAATCACGGATCTAAATTAAAGATCATAGATGGATTGATCACTACTATTGAATCTTTATTAGGCGATGTATACTTTAGTGAGGATTTTCAAAAATTGAATGATATTTTAAATAATTTATCGGAAATTAAAGATAAAATTAAAATTAAAAATGATGCGATAGAGATAAAAATAAAAGTTCAATCAATTGTCACAAGCTGTAGTATTGATTATATGTTAAAAGTATATCCTTTATCAACATCAAAAGATAAAGATATCACAAATTATGAATGTAAAAAATCAAATTTTATTTTTAAAATAGTTGAAGCGTTAAAAAGTAAAAATAAAATAGTGTCTTGGCCGGAATTACCAAAAAAAGTGAATGGTACCAGTTCAAAAACAGTTAAAGGATTCCAATTTAACGTAGAGGCAAACTATGATAAAAAGGACATGGGAAAAGGATTTTATTCAAAAATGTTTGTAAAAAAATATCAAAATGAAGAATCGTTAAAAAAAATAAATACATTAGAGGAATTTTCTGAGGCAGTAATGATCTGCACAGATGTTTCAAATATTGATGATTGCTGGAATGCTAATTTTCAAAAATTTATTGAGGAATCAACCAACTTTATTCGATATATAAAAGATGAGGGGTCTAGTTCAGGTATAGGAAATACGCTTGGAGAAATGTCTTTGGCATACTACAAATATTTTACACAAGATAATAAAAGTTGGGATGTCATACTAATTGATCAACCAGAAGATAATATATCCAACAATAATATAAGTTTAAAGTTAATTAATTATTTTCAAAGTTTAAGGAATAAAAAACAATTGATATTTGTAACACACAGTCCTTTGATGGTCGTAAATATGGATGTCGATAATGTTGTTTTTCTCAAAAAGATTAATGGTACCATAACAGCAGTAAATGGTTGTTTGGAATATGAAGATAACGATGTAAATATTCTTGGCATCATTGCGGAAAACATGGATGGTGGAAGAGAAACGATAGAAAAAAGGTTGCGTGTTTATGGAAAAAAATATTAATATTTTGATGAAAGACGATAACAGTATTGATGTTATTGTAGACAGTGTTGTTAAGCATACGATAAAAGAAGATATGAAAATAAATGCAAAAAATATTTTGGATATATTATCTTTTGAAGTTGGAGACACATATAAAATTACTAGCACAAATAATACTGGTAAAAATGAGGACGTTGTTAGATTTTTTTGCCAATTATTGGAGGATATAATAGCAAAAATAAAAATTGAATTTTCAGCACAAGTAGAATGAAGTCGATTTCTAATTTAATCATTCATTATGTTATCGCTGTATTGAACAGAGGATTGTTCAATGAAAGCTGATACTCAACGTAAGCCTGTCGGAACAGAAGACATTTCAGATACAATGAAGTGTGATTATTATGAATATTACTATTAATCTTTAGGGCATATATCGGTCGGGTCTATCCTCATTTTTGAGTTTTATATTGGATAGCACTGTATCTTTCTTTTTTTGTCTGTTATTATGGGCTTGAACACTTTGATTCTATAGATCCCCGTGAGGAGGTAGAGATTACCGATGAACTTCTCTATTTTCGAGATGTTTTGATATGATACATCTTCATTGCATCGAGCGGTTCCCGATTTTCCTTGTCGCAAGTTTCTTCGACCATTTTATGTAGATGTCATCCGTATTTTCGGTCAGTTCCATATCGGTAAGTCTGTTCATCGAATCCTCAAAGTAATGAACTTTGCGTTCAATCTGTCGTATCCTAAGTTGTTTTCAATTTTTATGAATTTCAGAAGGAATTTTACCTTCGGATTGAAACTGTGAGGAAGTGGGCTTACGTGACTTTTTCAAACAAATAGGAAAAGGAATTGCATGTTCTACGAAGGATAAGTAGAATGGTAAAGCCCAAAAACTCATATTAAGATGAATCTAGGATCGATCTCTTAATAATGTAAAAAGAAATAAAACACTATTCACGTATACTGTTACAAATGTCTGAGGATGTATCGATTGAAAACGATTTTGAAGAAATGTATTATTCTTCAAAGAAGCATAGACTTAGTCATGCATACGTTTTATCTTCGAAACTTTCTAAAATCTATTCAGGTTATAAGAAAGATATTGACGATCTTCCAGGTTGTCCAGACATTGTATATTTAAAACAAAAGATTGCCGTATATTGTGTTTCCGACCTTTGGCATTGCAGAGATGTAGAAAGGGTCACACGCGATACAAGATATTATGCCGATTTCTGGTTAGAAATGATAGCCAGATCCATTAGAATGGATTTAGAAATCGATAAAGAAATGAATGAACTCGGTTATACTGTAGTACGTGTCTGGAATTCTGATATTGATGAGAATCCAGATGAGGTTGCAGAATATATTAAAAAAATCGTGGATGAACAAAAAGTGAAATGAATGATAAATGAAAATTATTTAGAATACACTAACGATGAGGTTCTATTCCATTATCTATATGGAGAAAATACAGATTGGATCTACAATAGATTTCAATATTTGGATGGTCAAACTGGAAAAGATGAGCAGCCACATGTTATTCTCAATAATGGGTTGTTCGAATTCAAACAATCGGATCTGAAAGAGATAGGTGAGTTTGAAGCAATTTTCAAAGTAGGATATTTTGATGGAAATTATTATAAATTTAATGAAGAGGCTATAAGAACGAAATTTCCATTGAAGATTCGCAAGGGTTTCGAATTATATCTAGATGATTTTCAATTAATGAAAGGAACTCCTGTGATCAGAGTACTTGATAATATCCTTAAAAGTGAGATCATAATTGGAGATGGAGAAGGGGAGATATCATTAGATACTTTAAAAGAAGCAAAACAAAAGTATCCAGATAAAAAAGAGATCAACATTTACATAAGGTCTAGGGTTGCAAGGGTAATATCTGATGAATTGGATATAAAAACCGATTATGATAAGAAATTAATGGAATATGTAAGTAAAAAAACAAGAGGCCTAAAGGAATCTGAATCTAGTAGATCACTACTGAATGAACTGGAGATCGAGAGGCTCACATACACACGTGATAAATTAAAAGATATGCTGAAAAATAGGCATTCTTATAATGAGTTAACTTGGCAATTGGAAATTTTAAGGTTATTTCGTGTGATTTATCCACAATATGTTCGTATAATCAAGGGTGTTAATCTTCCTGCCGTAAACAGACATAAAAAAATTGTAGATTTTCTTATAGTGAACAGTTTAGGATATGTCGATGTCATAGAAGTTAAAATCCCAGATAAAAAAGTGATTTTGAAGAGTCAAAGATACAGGAATAATGCCATACCTTCGAAAGAATTATCTAATTCTGTAATTCAAATAGAGAATTATCTGTATTCCTTGAGTAGTTGGGGTAAAAAAGGTGAAGAGACACTCACAGCGCTTTATAAGGATGAACTTCCAGATGGTATGCAATTAAGGATTTCCAATCCGAGAGGCCTATTGATAATTGGTATGTTGGAGGATTTGGATGAAGATGAGTTATTTGGATTTGAGTTGACAAGGAGGCATTATTCGCACATTATAGACATAATGACCTATGATGATATGATAAAACGTATAGACACGTTGATTGAAGCTCTTGGTACGGATGGAGACATAATAATTGATAAGAAGTAATGGATTGGATTTTTTCCATTTTTTATTAAATTAAAGTTTAGAGAGGCTCACGGCCTCTCTTTGTTTAATGGTAGAAACACATCTTTTCAATCCATTTCTCGGCTTCTTCTTTCTTTTCGAATTTAGAATTTAGTTCTTCGTATCTCGAGGTGTGCTTCTCGCTGGTGGGATCGAATCCTACAATCACATGGCATAATTCATGGTACAGGCAGTAATCTATCACGTAATCAGGTACCATCTCGCTGTCGAGATGTTTCGATATCGATATCACCTTCATCAGTACAGAGCTGTTCCTGATTTTCCTCGCCACAGGCTCCTTCGACCAGCTTATGTAGACGTCATCCGTATTCTCTGTCAGTCCTATATCGGAAAGTCTGTCCATTGAATCCTGGAGGTCCCTGAAGTCGCCTTTGGCATTCCTCAGGATGTTTCTGCTCCTCTTCAAGTATATCGGTCTCTTGATCTGCGAGAATTCAGGTCTTGTAACCCAATCGCACATCTCTTTTGAATATCCCTGATCGTATGTTCCTCCGAGTTTCGAGAACAGTGTTCTCACGAGGTCCTCGATGACTTCATCCGGAGCATCGTTGAGATAATCCGATACTTTGAACTCAGTCCACTTGTAGCTTCTCTGCCATCTGACTTTGAAGTCCTTGAAGGCCATGAATTCTGCGGTAGTCCTATCGTATCCGAAGTCGTTTCCTATTCTTCCGAATATCTCGTTCATTCTTTCATCTGTTGTCATATTTCTTTACAACTCCTTTTTTCAGAAGGGGCTTTACCCATGAACGGGAGCTGCAAGGAAGCGGGCTTACGTTACTTTTTCAAGACAGAGAGGAAAAGGAACGATATGCCCCGCGGACGATGCGGGAGCGAAGGGTAAAGCACCGAAAAAGGAGTTCGAATGTGTGCACTTTCTGTCAGTTATATTTACTGTAGTCCCTTTCTTTAATTTTCATTTTCAATATTTATCTGATATGCAGTCAGATGATGCATTCAAAAAGAAGAAGAAAGCAACGATGGAACAAGATACGTACGACATACTGTTCGCGGTAAGGGATCTCCTGTTATTGGCAGACAGCATGATCGACAGAATCCACGGCAAAAGGTCCGAGGAGGTCGAAAGGGTGTTCCGCTGTGCGGAGGGGGAGCTTTACAGTTTCATCGATCGGACCGAATGAGCACCCATCAAACCCTTTAGATCTTTATGGATCTGCAGGAGTTATACTAACTGTAGTAGTAACTCCTTATAAAACGGGCGATCGTCCTTTGTTCATGGACGATGATTATTCGGAAAGGGGCCACGCGCAAACAATTTATGAATGTCAGTACGAAATCCTGTTCGCATTGCGCGATCTGCTGATGAGCACGAGAGATGTGGTCAGAGAAAGGTATGGAAGCGAGCCTGAGAATCTGGAGAGATCGCTGACGACTGTTGACAGGGAGGTTCAGTTGTTGATATGTAGATCGCACTGAGTTCAGGATACAAGACTATATCGTTTATCAAACATACAGTATGATATGATTATAACAGATAGATTTTGTCCAGTATGTAACGAGGTGCGAACATATGTGCCAAAATTCAAAACCTTGGTATTTGTCGGATTAATATTGGTAGAATCGATAATATTCATATGTCTAGCATCATTTTCAAAAGAATCTGGAGATTATTTCAGCGGGATGATAAATAACTCTGTAATCACTTGTATATTCGTTGGAATAATCCCTCCCTTGTTTTATTACATAGCAATGAGAGGAAAATATATTTGTTCAAAGTGCAAATCTGATATAGGCTTGTCCTTTTTTTCTGATAATTATAAGATTCATACAGAAGAATCTAAAGCAGAAAGAGGGAAATGTCTATATTGCGGAACAGTCAATGATCCAACGGATAAGTATTGTTTAAATTGCGGTAAAAGTCTAAAATAAATTAAAAATTCTCAACTCAACGAAATTGACTTCTAATTTGTTGAGTTGGAATATATTTAATATTCTTCCGGTAACAGTATTGTGGTCACCGATCTGTTCCATTGGGTGATGATCTAGATTTTAGTCCTGCCTATGTGATACGAGGAGAATAATCTGTCATCATTTTTCAGAGCATCATCGTTAGCTTCTTTGTCATCATCGCTGATGCTGCCCCGATCACCGTTCATATAGCATTGGGGAGCTTTATCGATCACTGATCTGAAAAGCATGTCATTCGCCATATCACGTATGCCTGAGGTCATCATTATGGTACCTGTTTCGAATAAGGCCATCATGCCATCTCACTGCCACATACCAGGTGTTTTATCGCATTGGTGAGATGGAGATTACTTCCATCCTCTTATCGTCGTTGAACAGCTTAGTGGCTATTTCGAGTTCCTGCAGGGCTTTGACCCTTTCAGGGTCGCTGAGTTCTTTGCAGATTTGTTTTTTGCTGAACAGGGATTCTTGGTCTATCTCTTTCTTGTCTAATGTCCTGTTAAGATTCGGAACAGATAATTATGGAATGCCATTTTTTATAACAATACAAATTGATTTAGTTTAAATCTAATATATTTAATGTAGTAGCTTAATAACATATCTTATTTACAGAATGCAAATTTTTATTTTGGTTATATAATAATAATTTAGTATTTATCTTAACTAACATTATTTGTTGCAGCGTATTGTTTATTTTATTGTAGTCCAATAATAATTAAGTTAATAACTTAATTAAATATATAAATTTCATATTGCAATTATTTTTAAGGTCTATAGTAAAAAATCCAATTATTATTGTAAAAATTTGATCAATTACTATAAAAGTTGAAAAATCACCAATATAATATGCATTTTCTGGATTTCAGTATCAAAACTCATGGATTTTTAATGCAAAACCGGTCTGTTTGAGTTGATATTCGGGAGTCCGTCGTGGACGCGATTACTATCAATTTGCATTCAAATTTGATTATTTCCCTATAGGTTCTTCATTATTTTTCATTTTTAAGGTAATATTGTATAAATAATGCAAAAAATTGAACATAATTTGATGTTATGTAAATTTTATAGTTAATAGCTTAATTAAGTTAATTTTTATTGATATATAATAACGTAATTTTACCCTTAGCAATTATTTATGTTAGTTAAGCTATTAACTTAATTAATAATGGTTCTATACATTATAGACATTTATCAAGAGATAGTACTTAAAAAATTAATCTAATTTAGCTAATTACTTTATTTTTTAAATAGTGTTATTTTATGAAACGAACTAATGCAAATAATATATGTTATTAAGCAATTAACTTAAAAATTAAATGTAAATTATAATGTGTAATTGTAATCTGTAAATAATTACGTTAATTAAGCAATAAGCTATATTTTTATCAATGACAATAGATAAAATGTAAGATAAAGTAAAGTAGTTAAAAATATTTAATTTGTTAAGTTATTAGCTTAACAAATATCAATCAATGATGCGGAATCCTGATTCATCGCCCTGAACATCGAATTTTATGTGTCTGTCCCTCAGGATCGCCATGATGGTCTTCGCATGTACTCCGAGTCCGACATTCATGAATTGGTTCTCCACTACCCTTTGTCCGTTGGTCTCGACCGTAGGTTGGAATCCAAGTGGGAAATGTGCAGTCTGGACCTGTAATGCGTACAGATTGCAATCCTTATCGAATATGGGTCCACCCGATTGTCCTTTCAGACCAGGGGTCGATGTTTCCACGTATAACAATTCGTAATTGCCATCCTTGCTTGTACCATTCAGGATGTTCCTAGTGTGTATCCCGTCATTGGGGAACAATGGAAGCGGGAGGACTCCTTTCTTGATGCGGAACGCATTCTGATTCTCAACGAATTCAGATTCCACATGTGCAAAGGGGAAACCCAAGCGGCAAAGGCTGGTTCCTGGGCGCATTGTGGCAGGGTCTCTGAATTTGGGGTAATTTTTGATCCACAGGGGGTTGAATGGTTCCAACCTTCCGACGGCGAGATCGATCTGCCTGTTCACGTATGCATCTACCAATCTCACTCCGTCCCATGCCCACCAAAAAGAATGATTTGTGAGCCAAGTGGGATCTGTCTTTATAGAATTCTCGGGAGACCCTGGAGATCTTTGGCGATTGTTGTTTAGAGCCTCTATCTCCTTGATCTTATTCTGATCGGCTTGGAATTTGACAAACGAGTCGAACATATGTCCTGCGGTAAGGATCCAACCCTGATCGTTCAATACGATGAATGAACCGCAACTTGCGTTTACCGTACCGTCAATTGTCCTTGTCGAAACGATAACAGGGCGGGTAAATAATGCTGCCTTCTCACAAGCATCTGCGAACATATCTGCATCATGTTTATTTTACTATAAAATCAATCTGGGCCCAAAAAAGCGAAAAAAAGAGAATTGAAAAAGGGACGGATCCCTTTTTTGTTTATTGTTGTTCGTTGAGTGCTTTCAGTATATCTGGTGCATCAAGAATCGCATTACCGATGGTCATGACGAGTTTTTCGTTATCCATGATCATATCGACGATTCTGGGGTCGACGAGTGCCATTCTTCCGATGTGCATGACGTATACTTTTGCAAGGTCCATGGCGTATTTTGCCTTAAGTTCCATTGCAAGGTCTTCTTCCTCGCGATCGGCCTCATTAAGACTGGGAAGATAGAATTCCATATAGAGTTGTGCAAGTTCCGATGGCAGAGATGCGATATCGTAGAGGTTTCCCGTCATATCGTTAGATCCGTCCTTGAGGTCCTCAACGATCGTTTTGTAACCTGCGATATCATTCGTCAGGAAGTTGATCATATTGAGGTATTTCTCAGATTCTTCACCTTTGTTATCTGCTGCTTTTTTGTCGTATTCATCGATTTCCATGATCTTACGTCCGATCACAGAGCGCATCAATCTGACCTGTTCTTTAATTTCCATGTTCCCATCCATTATGTTCACCTGTGCAGCAATATGCTATTGCTTGCAAATCTGTATGTTTTTGATAGCATATAGTTTTTTTTACGATATGCCACATATTTGAAAAAATGGCCATTCGATCTAAGAAAAAAACAAAATATTGTAATTGGTTAAAATGGTAGATCGGATCGTTGCAAGGTCCTTGTCTTTGTATGATCATCATTTGATCACAGGGGACCTTGCAGACCCTAATTAATATTTTTTGTTCCTAGGAACTCTTTTCACGACCTTTCCGCAGAACGGGCATTTGTTGATGGGGAGGTCATTGCCATTCTCATCTTCTCCGATGAGCTGAGGTCCTTGGTATGTGTCCATCACAACGATCGTTTCGTTGACCATCGCATCGAACATGGGTTTACAACATGCTGCCATGACGTCGACATCGGATATTTCCAAGTTGAGCAGCGGTCTGCTTTTCAGGTCCTTGATCCTTTGTTCTGTGATCATATCATTGATCCTTTCTGCATCCAGATCTGCGCCAGGATATTCTGTGCTTGCGGCATAAGCGAGTAATTTGACCGCTTCATAGAGGTCCTTTTCAGTCCCAATTCCTTTTTCATACATCAGCGCGAGATGGTACATTGCATTGGGATCTAGTGCATGGGATGCTTCAGAAAGCAATGAATATGCCTTTTTTGCATCGGTCTTTACGCCGTCTCCAGTAAGATACATGATGCCAAGTTCACGTTTTGCTGGGAGAAAATCCTGATCTGCCGCTTTCTCGAACCATTTGGCAGCGATATTGTAATCGATCGCATATCCGTCCTGACCAAGACAGTATGCGATACCAATTTTGTATTGTGATTCGGCATCTCCTTCCTGAGCATTTTTCAACAATGGTCCTGAGCGCATGTTCATTCCTCTTCGTCTTCCATATCGTCAGGGTTCTCTTTAAGTTTGTCAAGGAGCGTCTCGGCAGAATAGCAACCGTTGTCTTTGGCCAGATTGAGCCATTTGAGACCTTCTTCCTTGTCCAATGTGACACCGAAACCATCCATGTAATAGCATCCGATGCAGTACATCGATTCAGAATATCCGGCGAGTGCGGCCTTCATGAACCAATCGAAGGATTCCTTGGGGTCCTGTGGAAGGTCATCCGATTCGTTGTAGTACAATATTCCCAATCTGTCCATGGCGTAGACGTCACCATGGTCCGCGGCCTTCTTGTAGTACTCTGCTGCCTTCGATCTGTTGGTCTCAGTTCCTAGACCTACCTCATAGCAGCAAGCTACCTGATACATGGCGTTGACGCTTTCCTTCTCTGCGGCCTGCCTGTATAATTTGAAGGCCTTGCTCTCATCCTTTTCGACGCCGAGTCCTTCTTGGTAAAGGTATGCGAGCGAGTTCCTGGCCTCGGGGAATCCTTTGTTGGAGGAGTTCCTGAACCATTTGGCGGCCTGTTCGTAATCTTGTTCGATGGCTATTCCGTCAAGATACATCACGCCGAGATAGAACTGGGCCTCTGCAACACCTGCTTTGGCTGCTTTCTTAGAATATTCAAGGGCCTTTTCCTCATTCATGCCCTTGTAATCTTCTGTAAAGAGCATTTTTACCAAAACGGTCATCGCATCAACATGCCCGGCTTCGGCGGCTATCTCAAGATATTCGTAGCCTTTATCGATGTCCTGTCCGATCTCCCAACCATACAGGTAGGATAGCCCCAATGTGTACTGTCCGTCCAAGTTGCCTTCTGCTGCAAGGGCCATGATCTCGTCTATGTCCGCCTCAACGTCGCCATTGTCGGTCTCGAGTACGAATTTTTTTTCAGGCATGTATCGGGAAATCAGGTTTGTATATTTATTATTGGAGATTGTTAGACGGAGGATGGGACAGATTTAAAGATATTTTTATCTGTTTCAAAGATTCTTTTTGAGGCACATGAGGAATTTGTCGCACTCTTTTCTGTCCGGATAATTCTTCTCCATATGTTTGAAATCGGAATCATGCGACCGCTGGAATGGGCGATATCCCTGTCTCAGATGCAGGGTCTCATGAAAGACCACATAGTCCAGGACATTTTCAGGTACTTTCGGATCGTCGAGTGCGCTGGATATTGCCACTATGCGGACAAGCGGTGAACAGTATCCGACCTTTCTGTAGTTGGGTCTGTCCGTCCAGGTATAGTAGGAATTGTCTATGTCGGAAGGTATTATCAGACCCGTATCGAGAAGTCTTTGGACCGAGTCCATGAGGTCATATTGTTTTCCAACATGTGTTCTTGCAAGATTCTTGCTTCTTTGGATGAAAAGTTTGCGTTTATTCTTTCTGAATGTATCGCTGGTTATCCATTCCATGTACGCGGGCATAGAAGGGGCCTTTTTTCCATTGGCCATATTTATGATCGATTCAGTGAATTCAATGAGGGCTTCGTCGGGTGCATCGATGAGATAATCGGAAATCGACAGTTCTAAAGAGTTCAGACGGATCTTCCACGATACAGAAAGGTCCCTCGTGCTCTTGAAACAAGCATCGAATTCAGTGTATCTGTGCTTTTTTGCTAAAGGAGTGAGAAGTTCTGTTAATTCCTCATCGCTTCTTGAACGCATCCTTCCTCCCGGGCGGATCGAGTATGATGTCCTTTTGCCTCTGTTTCATTTGCATTGAATGTTCTACTCTGATGTCTTCAGTGTCATTGATGTTCCTGTGGGTGTGGTACATCATGGTCGCTAAGGTCGAAGGCGTTGGTGTGAAGATCTGGACCTGTTCAGGGTTGGTTTTCAGTTCACTATGAATGAATCTGTTCAGTTCCTCCATGTCACCCATATGGCATCCAGGATGGGCAGCCATCAGATAATATGTCAGGAATTGTTGTTTTCCAGATCTTTCGTTGGAATCATCGAACATGTCCTTGAAATCGAGCAGAACGTTAGAGTCTGGTTTCCCCATAAGGTCCAATATCTTTTTCGAAGTGTGTTCAGGTGCTATTTTCATCTGGCCAGATATATGGTCCTTTACTATGCAGTCAAGATATTTTCCACCGGATATCCCATCGTATACGATCATATCGTATCTGACGCCGGATGTAACGAACACCTTCTTGACATTGGGTATAGATGATAGTTTTTCCAGAAGGTCTATCTGTCTCTTATGATTTAGAGGAAGGTTCTGACAAGGTTTGGGGTATAGGCATCTTTTATCTTTGCATGCTCCATGTGTTGCTTTTTTCTCACATTCGATGCCATACATGTTAGCTGTCGGACCACCTACATCGTAGATAATGCCGTTAAAATTAGGTGAACTGGCTATTGTTCTTGCTTCAGAGATGATCGAACCCTCGGTCCTTGAAACGACTGTCCTTCCCTGATGTACGGCGATAGCGCAGAATGAGCATTCTCCATAGCATCCTCTGTGCGTGGTTATTGAGTTCTTGATGGTTTCGACAGCCTTGACGTGTCCTTGTTTTGCGTAATATGGGTGGACAACATTTTCGTAATCAGAAGAATAAATCGCGTCCAATTCCACAGGTTTCAGACTCCTCTGCGGTGGATTTTGTACAAGGAACCTATTGGCGTGTGGTTGGACGAGTCCTTTTGCTGTTACAGGATCACAATTCTCATAGAAGATTCTGAACATTGTCACAAAATCATGATTCTTATCTTTTTTTACACTTGCCTCTTCGTATGACGGGAGTTCTATGAAATCCTTAGGTTTTTCAGAGGACATGTAACATATTCCTTTGATCTCCTTCCATTCCTTATTGTCGCGTATCGCGCAGGCAAGTTCCAGATTGGAAAGTTCCGCCATCCCGTATGTTATGACGTCCGCCTTCGCGTCTAAAAGTATCGACCTTCTCACTGAATCGGACCACACATCATAATGTGCTATGCGTCTGAGGCTCGCTTCTATACCGCCGAGGACTATCGGTTTTCCCTTGCAGTATTTTTTGATGAGATTCGTGTATGCAATGCAGGCCCTGTCTGGACGTCTGTTGTTCTCTCCGCCAGGAGTGAAATCATCATCTTTTCTGAATTTGTTCGTCGGTGTGTAATTAGCGACCATGGAATCGACACAACCGGCGGTCACAGACCAAAAAAGATCTGGTTGACCTAGACGGCTTATGTCGATCTCCGAGGACATGTCTGGTTGACATATGATCCCGACCTTGAAACCATGGTCGATCAGATAATGTCCTATTATCGAGGCGCCATTGTAAGACGAATCAATGTATGTGTCGCCGGATACTATGATGATGTCGAGTGATTTCCACCCTCTTTTCTTTACTTCCTCTGTTGTTGTAGGTATGAACATGTGCGCCTCAATAAATGTACTCGTAGACGTGGTCGTTCATGTAGAATCCATCTCCGATATCAGTTTTCACATCTTTCTCTATAGTGAAACCGTTCTTCTCGTATGTTCTGCATGCTGTAGAATTGTCAACATTCACAGTAAGGTAGGCTCTTCTTAGGTTGAGCGTTTTTCCGATATCGAGTATCTCTTGGATGGATCTTGAACCTAGGCCTTTTCCTCTGAATTGTTTGTAAATATAGATCTTACTAATAAAAAGTGAATCTTTTTCTGGATTGACAGCAAAATATCCAATTTTCTCATGCTTTTCAAAGATGAAACCGTATTGATATCCAGCGTTCATCTGTTCCAATATCTTCTTCTCGGTTTGGAACTTCATTATCATGTAATCTGTTTGTTTGATGCCTATTATGTCAGGGAAATATTCATGCCAGATCTCGTTGGCCATTTTTGATATTTCTCTTGCTTCTGACGTGTTGGCAAATGTTATTGACATATCAAAGACCCATATCCTTCAGTAGTTTGGGTATGCCCATCTCAAAGTTGACACCGAATCTTATGTCCGTGCCTGCATTTCTTGTTCTGACAATGCTCTCAGCAGTGAAATCTACGGCAAGTTCATTGGCTCTTTTCAGACTGAGGCCGTTAACCATGGAGGATACAATGACAGAACCGAATACATCACCGGTACCGTGATAATAACCAGGTATGAGCTTGTGGAATGCGTATTCGATGGTATCGGCTTCCACATCGTAAGCGGCGGCTCCGAGGTCCTCATTGTTGAAGAAAACCCCAGTAAGGACCACTTTTTTTGAGCCCAGTCCACTAAGTTTTCTCAGAAGATTCTCGATCCATTCCTTTGTGTATGGGCCAGTTATGTATTTTTCCCCGACCATGAGACATGCTTCCGTTATGTTAGGAAGGATGACGTCTGCTTTTTTACATAGTTTTTTCATACCTTGAGGGAAATTCTTTGGGAATATCTTGTAGAGTTCTCCGTTGTCGGCCATCACGGGGTCTACGATGATCAAAGTATCTTTGTCTTTAAGATCATCGAATATGCCAGATACTATCTCGATCTGTTCGAAAGAACCTAAAAATCCTGTATATATGGAGTCAAATTTAAGGTTAAGTGTTTTCCAATGATCGACTATGGGTCTCATATCCTCAGTGAGGTCCCTATATGTGAATCCCGTGAACCCGCCTGTGTGCGTGGACAGTACGGCTGTTGGCATGACCGTGCATTCCAGACCTGTTGCGGATATTATTGGGAGTGCGACTGTTAATGAGCATCTTCCGAAGCATGAGATATCATGTATGGCGAGGACGCGTTTCTGTTGCATGACCAGGGGTTATATGTCTATGATAATAAATTTGTCCATAGTTTTTTTAAAGGTGGATGTATTTTTGCAGTCATGGATAAAGAGAAGAGATTGTTCGTACTTTTGTTGATAGTATCGACAATATCTCCACTTGTTTTGATGCTTACAAGAATGGGATCGCTAACATCTGGATATTCCATCTGGATCGGATTTTTGATGATAGCGATTTTTGTCCCAATCATTGCGTTGGGCGTATATATGGCATTTACAGGAAAAGGGCAATCTCTCATATCTGGATACAATATGATGTCTAAAGAGAACAGGGCTTGTTTTGATGGTCGTGCATTGGCAAAGGCAACGGGATGGGTGTTATTGATAATATGTATTCCTGTGCTGATCGGGATGGTAGCCATATTCTTCTTTGACGATCTATTGACGCTGTTATTCTCTACCGCATTGGCCATAATTCTGGCGGTCGTTCTTTTGATATATATGAACACGGGGGGCCGTTATCTTAAAGATCCCACTGTTAGGCCGAAGTCATCATTATCGAAGAGAGGAAAGATCGTAATATGTGTTGTAGTGGCAGCAATAGCAGTTGTCTCAATAGTTGGGATATATGCATTGACGCAGTCAGGTTCCGTCGATGCTGAATTGGGAGATGACGAGTTGCATGTCAGTGCTCCCATGCTCGATGAGAACATATCGTATTATGAGATCGGTTATGTTGAATTGAAGCAGAACCTGGATTTGGGATACCGTGCATCTGGATTTGCTGGAGCTCATGTTCTTTCCGGTCTTTTCCATAATGATCTCTATGGCGATTATCATCTTGGGGTGTACAAGTCAGTGGATCTATACATCGTGGTACATTACAACAATGAGGTCCTTGTGTTCAATCAAGATTCTGTGGCAGATACCACGAGTTTCTATGAGGATCTTCTCATAAAATTGGCCGTTTGATTTTTATCGTCGAAGGATATAGGTAGATATTATGGCGCCATCATCAGATGAACACTTGGAAACTGCTCTGAAGGACTACAACAATAAGGTCAACAGACTCGAGTTTGATGGAGGTACGGACGAGGAGTTCTTGGACGCGTACATCAACAGAGGGTGCATCCTTTCGATGATGGAGTATTATGTATCTGCCATATCCGATTTCGATGATGCTGTCGAGATAATCGCGCATATGGAAGCATCCGGCAGAAATGTAGATGCTGGAACTTTTGTAAAGGCATTCGTTTCCAGAGGTGAGATACATGGAGGCGACGATCTGAGGCCGATGGCTGATGATTATGCCAACGCGGCCACGAGGCTCAATGAGTTGAAAGATGGTTGTAAATATTATGACCGGAAGAAGATCATACTCATGTGCATAGGATGTGTGGAGAACCTTGTGGATGAGAATTTTCCCGGAGAGATAGAACCATTTGTCAATAAGGCTTGGTCATTACTTTTGACAAAAGAGGATTCCTGGTCCAAGAATCGTTATTTGGAATTATTGAATCTGAAAGGTCAGTCGGAGATAGATCTTGAGATGAAGGAAGAGGCAATAGAGTCATTTGCGGATGCTATATCTATAGGAACGGAGCTTTTGGAAAGGGGAGATCTGGAAGATGTTATGTCGTTGGTCTTTGCTTTCATATCAAAAGGGGATATAGAACAAGAAAAAGGGCTCATTGATAGCTACATAATAGACAGGAAAGCGGCCATTGTTCTCTTGGAACAAATGATGGAAGCAAATAAATTGGATGACGTTCACGTACTCGCTCAACTGCATCAGGACCTGGCGAACACATATTTGACCCTAAATAAGATAAAGGAAGCAGAAGAGCACCTCATGCGTGAAGTCGCTTTGGACATGAACGGTGCAAGGGAATACATACAGAATTTCTCCAACAGGCCAATAGTACCAAAATAATAGCTGCGATCAACAAAATAATGACCACTACTTTATTTCTATGATGCTATTCTATCCATTATAGAACAAAAGCATCAAACATATTAAGGGTCTCAGAACTACATGTTTAAAAGGAAAAATATGATCAATAACAATTTTACACAGAAATTATACGGCATATTATTTCCGGATTGCAGTGTTAAAAGATTTGTTAAGATTTCATTTTTGATCGTTTTGATGTTCATACCCATAATAGTGTATTTTGCAAAATGGGCAGACGTGGACCATTATTTCACATATGCAAGTTATGTGGTCGAGGGCTTGGTTCCATACCGTGATTTTGATTTCGAATATCCCCCGGTATCATTGCTATTCATGGTGATACCAAGGCTATTTACTTCGGACCATGACACATATTGCATTATCCAAACATTTCAGGCATTCATATTCTTTGCAATCGGAGTATATTATGTATCAAAGATCGCTGAGATGAACAAGACGCACAACGGAAGACTGCTTTTTCTTCTGCTGATAACCCTACTGATGGCCAATATATTTGTCATCGCAAGGAATGACATATACCCCACTGTATTCTGCATAATGTCCTTCTATTATTTCTTTCAGAAAAAATACACAGCCTCGTGGATACTCATATCTCTCGGGGTCATGACCAAGATATTCCCGTTGTTCATAGCACCGGTTCTTTTCATTCCTCTGCTGTTGAAGAAGGATTATGTTGCAGTAGTGAAAGGCATCATTATCTGCGTGTCGGTATGTCTGCTTATATCGTTGCCGTTCATAATATTAGATCCGTCCACTGCATTCAGTTACCTGTTCTATCATTTGGATCGCGGATTGCAGATAGAATCGGTTGCCAGTTCTTTCATAATGTTCTTCAACATATTCGACCCAGGTACGATCTCTGTAGGTTTCAGTTATGGGTCCCATAATCTAGTAGGTGAATTGCCAGATGCGGTAAGCCATATCTTGGGATATGTTCTCCCTATCGCTCTGTTGGTCTTCTTCATATGGGCCTTGATGAGAATATACAGAATGAGGTCCGACTGGGATTCGATGCATGTTCACAGGGTGGCAGCCATAGTGGGTCTGGAGATGATCATCATATTCATATTGTTCAATAAGGTCTTCTCCGCGCAATACATAATTTGGGTCCTTATGCTTTTAACGATAACACAATTCTATTGTTTCAATACAAAGATAAGAAATGAACTCCTCATATTGGCATTCTTCTATGGTGTATTTTCAATGATCAATGGGGATTTCACGTATGATTATCTTGTAGAGTTGAATAATGGGGCTGTGCTTGTGGTCTTCATTAGAAATATCCTTCACATTGCATTGATGATCGAAGTAATACGTTTGATCATAATAGAGACCCGTCCTGGAACAAGAAGTACTGCATGTGATACGGATTGCACCGTATGACGGTCTTTTGAATAATACAAGATCTAACGTCAAATTAGCTGTGATCAAAACAGGGAATAACGCTGACCTTAGGTTCATCATTAGACCATTATCAAGTATGATGCAAATTAATTCCAAATTATAGATTCAGTACGATCTAGTTCATGAAGAAGGATCAACAGACCAATTCATGGAAGAAATTGGACAGAGACCATTGGGAGGCCCAGTGTTGGCTGAATGTTAAAAATACATGGGATCCAATCATTTTCAGCATTTTCGGCGAACTCCTGGATACAGTTATATGTTGAACAATATTGGGGTATGATATGCAAGCAAGGTTCTGCAGATACTGCCACAGTCTCATGACTCCGGGCAGTGAACGCTGCAGGCAGTGTGGGAGAGAGCTCTCCGATGACTCCGACAGTAATCAGTCCAGCCTTATGGGATATATGAGCGCTAAGGCAGCTCAGAAGGTCGTCTATCAAGCAAATAAGGCTGCACCGTACATGCCATATGCACCAAGGGAGGGTCAGTTGGATATCATCTGCGATATTCGTTCAGCTCTTGACGACCATAGACATATCGTGGTCGAGTCAGGCACTGGAACAGGAAAGACCATAGTTTCTTTGGCAGCAGGTCTGGAGCATGCAAAAAGAACCAGTAAGAAGGTAGTGTATCTTACCAGGACGATATCCCAGAGTGACCAGGTCATGAAGGAACTCAGGGCAATATCCTCCATACAGGATATCTCTGGAATAACTTTGACCGGGAGGAACAAGGCCTGTCCGCTTTTCAGAGGCGAGGAGTACGACAATCTTCTTCCAAATGTATTGTCTCTGATGTGCGAGGACAAGAAATCAAAAAGCAACAGAGGTTCTGCGGGCGGTTGCAGATATTACGACAGAACAAAACAGATGCTTTCCGACATTGAGAACTATTGCAGGACCAATTTCCCGACATCAGACGAATTGGACAAATACTGTATTCAGCAGGGTGTCTGTCCTTATGAGACAAGGAAGGCCCTGATGAAGGAATTCGATGTCATAGTGGCACCTTATATCCATATTCTTTCTGAAGATATAAGGGTCAATTTCCTCACCAATTTGGGTGGTGAGAACGTATCTGTACTCCTCATTGTGGACGAGGCCCACAATCTGATAGATGCTGCAAGACAGCAGGAGAGTTATTCGATATCCATCCATATGATCGAGGCCGCGATCGACGAGTGTACAGCATTCAAGAGACCAGAATTGTATGAAGGGGTGGTGATGGACGATCTGGTCAATTTTATCAAGGTCATTGTCAGGCAACTCGGAGTAAGATACATAACGTTAGGAGTCACAGAATGCAAACTTCCTAACAATGCTGTCGAGGAAATGATATACAAAAAATTCAGTCTGGATCAAAAAACGCTTGATATGGCCGTGAATAAGATGATAGAGTTGGGAGAGGACAGAATGGACGTTCTTCTGGACAAAGGAGAACAGAACATGTCCCCCATCTATGCTCTTGGGGTTGCATTGAAGAATTGGACATCTTCAGAAGGTGAAAGGTATGTCAAATCGATAAAGACACGTGATGATGGGGAATATCTTTCAGCCGCGTGCATAGACCCATCAGACATAGTAAGGTTCATGCAAGGCTTGGATGGGGCTATTCATATGTCTGGTACCCTTCAGCCTTTGGAACAGTACTACAAGGTGATGGGACTTCCAAAGAATACTTTGGCAAGAACATATCCTTCTCCGTTTCCTCCAGAGAACAAATCTGTGATATTTGTCGAAGACGTAACGACAAAATATGACGTTATGAGTAAAGACCCAGCAATGTTAACTAAGATAGAGAGGAAGATAGCATCACTTTGTAATGCGGTCGATAAGAACACGTTGATATTCTTCCCTTCATACAAGATGATGAACAGTATGCGCCCCTTCCTTGAGAGAGATATAGACAAGAGTCTGTATTGGGAAGAGCCAGGTCATCAAAATAAGACCATGCGGTCGCTTGATGTATTCAGGAAAGGTAATGATGGTATTTTCTGCTGTGTGATCGGTGGTTCAGTTGCTGAAGGTATAGATTTTCCAGGTGATGAACTTTGTTTTGCAATTTTGGTAGGTATACAGTTCCCTCCGCCGTCCTTGGAATTGAAGGCGATGAGCGATATGTACGACCAACGTTACGGTGCGGGCATGGGATGGAAGTATCTTCAGGAGACACCTGCAGTGCGTAAAATGAGGCAGGCGATAGGTCGTTTGATAAGGACGGAGACGGACAGAGGGATGGCCGTAATACTTGATTCACGCG
Organism: Candidatus Methanogranum gryphiswaldense; assembly: GCA_019262145.1. NCBI lineage: Archaea > Methanobacteriati > Thermoplasmatota > Thermoplasmata > Methanomassiliicoccales > Methanomassiliicoccaceae > Candidatus Methanogranum > Candidatus Methanogranum gryphiswaldense. Next base: position 767,015 of record CP076745.1, read on the forward strand.
CTTCAAGATACCAGAGGCAACTCGAGGCAAAACCCTCTGACGATCCAGTAAGAGATGTTGTGCAGTTCTTTGCCAAACATTAAAAATAGCTATATACATCCTTTAAAATTGTTGTATCATGGCACTGTTGAATGTACTTGTCAATGTCAGATATTGGATATTGGCAGGCGTCATATGTGCATTCTTGATAGGTTCTATCGGAGACATAGCTTCGACATTGCTCATAGTCGTTCTGATAATCCAGATGTCCTTGTCAATGGAGGGTCTCACCCTACGTACCAAGGACATATCAGATAATTCCAAGGGAATAATACTTTCACTTGTTTCGTGTTTTGTGATAAGTAGTGGTTCAGCTTTATTGATGGGGCTTTTCTTCAGATCTGCATATCCTGATATATGGAGTGGGTGGGTAATGCTTGCCGCAACACCTTGTGCAGTGTCGGTCATAACATTTGCGCTTTATTTGAAAGGTGATATCAAATTATCGATATTGGCGACAACTGTCATTTACTTATGTGCTTTGATATTCACTCCTTTGATGACATACATATTTGCTGGGGATGCGGTGAATCCTCTTCAGATATTGAAATATGTTGTATTATTCATCGTTATACCTTTGGTTGCGACATATCCATTGAAGAGATTGCATCTTAACAGGGATGTCAAGGTCATCGGGATCAACATGATGATGTTCATGATGGTGCTGTTATCCGTGGGGTTCAATAGAGACTATTTCTTCAGTGAACCTACTATGGTGGTGTATATCGCTTTGGCATCTTTTGTTAGGATATTCATTGTCAGTCTTGTGATGTTCTACATAATGAAGAGAGCAGAAGTTCAAAGGGATAAGGCGTTCGTATATCTGGGAATGGCAGTTTGGAAGAATTCCGGGTTAGCATCAACATTGTGCATACTGCTTCTTGCAGATGCTCCGGAGGCTGTACTTCCTTGTGTTATATCTCTCCTTGTGGAGACCATATGGTTCGGTTCGTTGAGTGGTTATTTCAATAAGAAATGGCCGCACAGTTCAGTTGAAGGAGAGCCTGTCACACTTTGATCCCCTATGTTTGTATATAATGTAAACCGAGTTTGTTTGTCGATGTGTCTTTAAATATGATAATATATTAGGGAGGAACAAGCGGAGATAGCTAAGCCTGGCCCACGGCGCCGGTCTTGAAAACCGGTGGTGTCTCACCACGGGAGTTCGAATCTCCCTCTCCGCGCTAACTTTTTTGTCCAGATCGTCATTTTTTGGAGTTCAAATTTTTTGGGGATTTCTAGATTTCTGTATATAATGAACTGGATTCAAACTTAACTTTTATTGATGTAATATTCCTGCTGTCTAGGAGGGACACGCGGGGCAGTGAAACGACACAATTCCTTCAGTATTTTGCACAAAAACTTAAAGAAATATATTTGCTGATTATTGTTTTAAACAAATATACATATATACATATATACATAACAAGTATCATATACTCAGATTCATATATACACCTGAGGAAAAAATATGAAATCATTAAATGAAAAAGAAAAATCAATCAAAAAAAAGTTTGGTAAGACAGAAAAGAAAGTAAAAGCCTCGTTGAATGAGACAGAAGACAAAGTAAAAATCTCGCTGAATGATACAGAAAAGTCAGTTAAAAAAAAGCTTGGCAAGACAGAAGACAAGATGAAGTCATCTCTGGATAAAACCGAAAAATCAGTAAAAAAGTCTTTAGGCGAGTCAAAAGATAAAATAAATTCTTCGCTGAGCAAAACTAAAAAATCTGTTAAAAAATCTTTAGATAAATGAGTAGAAATTAAGACCTCTTTAGGATTCTGCAGTAGAGCGATAAAATAACGGTCGATTGTTGGATCTTAAAATTTTTTATTGAATTTTTAGATGAGTATGCATATTTTCAATATCGTTATAAATTATGCATTGTAAGCGAACGTGGTCTGATTAAGAGGTCTTGGGTCTTTTGATATTAATGGGATTATAAATGAAAATATACGATATTTTTAATATCTATATACGTATATACAATTATGACAATATGTGATTTAGATCCAGAGACAGTAAACGATCTTAAGAATATGATCTGGGATTATGATCTGACGAAACAACAGGCCATTAGCTATTACTTTTATCAGAAAGGCAATACTATGCAAGAGATTGCAGAGATGTTGGATATTAAACAGCCAAATGTCTCAGCACACATATCCAAAGCTAAAGTGAAGATAATCGAAAAGACCGGTGTGAAGCTTGATTTGATTTGCAATGCTCGGAAAAAAGATACGTTTCTCGATTGAGATACGAAAATTCAATCAAGGTTGCGATATTCGATCATCGATTCTTTTGGTAATGCAAATTTCAATTTTGCTATAGTTTGTATGAATAATAATGGGGAAAATAAAAATACTGTGTGAAAGAACCTACGTAACATCGTGAAATAAAAATAGCAAGAGCAGGTCACAATCACATAGGATTATTGATTTCAGGGTTTAGGAATAATGTGAAAATATGGTCTCTATATTCGAACAGATAAAAAGATTCATCATCGGAACGATCGTAGGTGTAGCCTCGATGCTTCCTGGGGTCAGCGGTGGGATAATCGCTGTCTGTTTTGGAATATATGAACGATTGGTAGCAGACCTTGCGGACCTAAGACATAGACTCAAGATGGATTTTGTATTCATATCGGTAATTGGATTGGGCATTTTATTTGGTATGGTGGTCTCTGCATTTGGATTGGACTATTTGATGAATAAATATCTGGTCCTCGCCTTGTTCTTTTTCTTCGGCCTTATAATCGGACAGATACCAGAATTATGGAACATAACAAAACCTAAAAGTAATAAATTTAACAAATACAACGTAGTTGCATTGATAATCGGGTTTTCTGCAATGCTTGTCATTTTAAAATTGGGGATCGGAGAAGACGTATCTGTAGGACACAATATGTGGTCGTATCTGTGTCTTATTTTTGTGGGTGTCGTAATTGCGGTATCAAAATTGGCACCAGGCATAAGCGGTTCAGCGATACTGTTGGCACTTGGCCTTTATCAGCCATTGATGAATGCCGTCACTAATTATGATTGGGCATTATTGATTCCTCTTGGAATCGGATTGATAGTAGGTGTTCTAGGTTTTGCAAAAGTTATAAATTATGCCTTGAACTACCACAGAATATCTACTTATTGTACAATATTGGGTCTTACGGTGGGCTCTGTGATCGTCATATTTAGTTATGCTTACGCAGAGATTACATCTGTTTCCGATGTTCTCGGTGGAATATTGGCAATCTTCATAGGAGTTGGAATGAGTATTTTGTTTGTCAAGATAGGAAAGATCTCTTTCAATCAAAATCAAACAAATGAAACTTTGTAAGTTGTATTGATTAAAATCTCATATGTAAGTTATATTTCAAGATGACTGGTTAATTTTTGATTTGTAATTTGATGAATTTGATATAAACCATGTTTTTTGTATGGTTGAATCCTTGACATATGTTCGAGAATATTATTTTGAGCTAAATTATGTATTGTGTTTTGATTGATGACAATTTACTTTTGTCTTTACACGAACTTGTTTTTTTTATAGAATATTGATTGCTTGTGAGTGAATTAAGTGATAATTAGGTTATATTTTGTAATATAGAATTATAAACGATACATGATAATGTAAGTCGTTACCGTCGTTATTTTGACAGAGATGACCGTATTCCATTAATGATGTTGGCAAATCTATTTGCATCAAATTGGCATATCGGGTTTGCTGAATTCAATCATTTAACAACAAAGTGTGTTAGGCATTCTTGTTGATGTGATGATATGATAAAAAGATGTGAAACTCATGGAGACGATATTCGCAGACAAATTATCAAAGAGATATGAGGATAATTTGGCGGTCAATTCCCTTTCTTTGTCCATATGCCCAGAGATATACGGTCTTCTTGGACCCAACGGATCTGGTAAGACAACCACCGTGAATATGTTGACAACAATGATGAGGCCGACATCTGGAAATGCTACGATCTGCGGTCATGATATAAGGACAGAACAGAAATCCATCAGGGAATGTATGAGTTACGTTCCGCAGTATATCGCTGCAGATACAAAGCTTACAGGCAGAGAAAATGTGAACCTCTATGCTAAACTGTATGGGCTGAAGGATAAATCAGAAAGAAGATCAAAGGTCGATGAGGCCTTGTCCATGATGGGCCTTTTGGAACGTGCTGAAGATCTTACAAAAACATATTCCGGCGGAATGCACAGAAGGTTGGAGATCGCCCAGGCATTGGTACATGACCCAGAGATTCTTTTTTTAGATGAACCGACCGTTGGTCTTGACGTCTCTGCAAGAAGATCCATATGGAAGCACATCGTAAATTTGAAACATAATGGAATGACGATCTTCGTGACGACCCATCAGATGGAAGAGGCAGAAAGGTATTGCGACCGCGTTGGCATAATGAAACTCGGAAATCTTCTCAGAGAGGGTAAACCCGCAGATCTTACAGCTTCGGTGAAATCGATAATCTCGATAGGTGCGGAAGGTCCTGTACCGGAATCGCTTATTGAAAAGATACAATTGATAAAGAATGAGAATGGGGAAGCGATATTCCTTTCTGAGGACTCAACGGACATGGATGATATCCTTTCCGCATATGAGATGGAAGGAAAAAGGATAATAACATCATCGATAAGAAAACCCACTTTGGAGGACATTTATCTCCTTTCTATAGACAAAGGTACAGAAGACATCGGGTCATTCGATCGTGGACAGTTCAACAATATGATGAGGAGGAGATGAGCATGTACAGAATGTTCGCCTACATAGAGCGTGACCTCATAAGATGGGGACGTTCGCCTCTCAATATCATTGCGACATTGGCTATGCCTGCGGCTTGGCTAATATTTGTGGGATTGATCATGCCGGTAAAGTATGACAATTATCTCGATTTCGTGACTCCCGGTGTTTTGATACTTACCATGATGACAGCTGGTCTTGCCGCCGGTTCATCCATAATGTTCGATAAGACGCTGGGCTATCTGAATAAGTTTTTGGCATTACCCGCTCCCAGAGAGAGTATATTGGCTGGCAAGATCATCTTCATCACAGTGAGAGGATTGCTGCAGACAACTGTCATATTGGTCATAGCGATCCTTATAGGGGCCACTGTTCAATCATTCATATGTTATTTAGAGATCTATCTTGTATTATTCCTGTTCGGGGTCATGATGTCAGCACTTGGATCTACAGTAGCACTCTATCTCAATGATCACGATACTTATGCTGCATTCCAAGGGATGGTATCCATGCCTCTGTATTTTGCATCAACGGCGTTGATACCTTATGATCAGATGCCAGAGGCATTGAAGATCGTATCCACGTTGAATCCATTGACCTATGCGATAGATGCAATAAGGGATCTGGCTGCAGGTGAGGTTCCACTGATGGAGATCGGCGTATTATTCCTATTGACAGTGGCCATATTGTTGATATGCGCCTATAAATTCCGTAAGGTAACCATACAGTGAAAAATAATAAATTATCGCGGACAGGATCTGGTCCGCAGTTAAAAATTAAAATATCAGATCTTTTTCTTCATTCTCATCCGTTTATCGATCTTTGTGGCTATTTCTGAAAGATTTTCATTCCATCCTTCGACCTCGTTAGATGTAATGATGTCGATGTTGCCTCCCTGATATTCGCCTTCGCCTGCAAGTTCTTCCATCCAGGATTCGATCTCGACGTAGTTCTCTTTGAGCTCTTCTAGTATCTTTTCATCTGCATTCCAAAGACCGCGTTGGTTTGCCTCCAACATGCGTCTTGCGATCTCTTCCAGAGCATACGGGTTGTTCTCTTGGAAGAACTTCTTCATCTCTGGGTCATTGACAAATGTGGATGTTATCTGATCGAATATCCAGTCATCTACTTCATGTGTGGATGCTTCCCATCCGTAGACACGGGTTATCCGTTTCATCATGTCAGTTGCACCCTTGTAACCGTGTTGTTTCTCTCCCTCAATCCAGCGAGGATTGAATAATTTCGTTCTAACTGTTCTGCGTATCTCGTCCGCTAATGTATGGACATTTATGTCCTTCGGTTCACGAGTGTCGCCATAATACGATCTCACTTCTTTTCCCGAAAGCTGTCTGGATGCTGCTGTAAGTCCCCCTTGGTTACTGAAGTAGGAGCAACATCCAAGAAGATCATGTTCGTCAGTGGCGGTCTTGTTATAAGTGATGCTGACCGTTGAGAGATTTGATGCGAATTGACCATGCATGGCCTTTCCGTTCCTGTTACCTCCGTATGCATAACCGTTGGATGTTATGTAGATGTCAGAAAGGTCCTTTTCTGTTTTCCAAGAACTGGCAAAGACAGCCAGATTAACACCAGATACGTAGGATCCGGGAGGAGCGCAGAAGAATCTTGCTGTTGCCTCATCGATATCAACGCCTTCACAAAGTGATGTCTGGGTATGTTTCCTGATAAAATTCATATCTTCAGGTTCATCCAATTCCGATAGTTCGCGTACTGCGGCATCCAATAGGTCGACGCAATTCATGAAATTGTCCCTTAATATTCCGGATGTGCGCACTGTCACATCTATGCGGGGATGTCTCATTTCCTCCAATGGTATGATCTTGTAATTGTGTACTTGTCCGTTAGGGCCCCATATCGGCTTTACACCAATTAAAGACATGATCTGGGACATTACTTCTCCGTCTGCCATCAGAAGATCGTTGCACATCCAGAAGAATGCTATATTCTCAGGTATTTCTCCGGTGTCATCAAGATATTTCTTGATGATCCCGTCAGCCAATATTATTCCAACCCTCCATGCTGTGTTGGTTGGCAGGCGGTGCGGGTCGAGGGAATAGAAGTTCTTACCTGTCGGTAAGATATCTGGACGCCCTCTCGTTATTAGTCCTGATGGTCCGGGAGGTACATATCCTCCTGCCAATCCATTTAAGAGAGCTTCGATCTCATGGGAATCATCGATGCGTTTGGAAATGTCCATTACTTTTTCCTTGTACATATCCAGCAGAGATATCTGGTCTTCATTCGCGTCCAGGCATAGTATGTTCAATGCCTCGTCGGCATTTTTTCCTTCAAGGAGCATGCCGATCATATCGCGTGTTTTGTTACCTATCAGTTCTATTACTGCACCATTTGAAAGTCCCATATCGAGATCGTAGCCTTCTTGATTTTTGTACATATGATCAAGATCAACTTCCATGATCTCCGCGATAAGGTCCTTTATAGAACCAGAACCAGCATCATACTTCAATATGGAGTTAATGAATTCTACTCTCATATTGCCTTCTGGAACTGTGCCAATTATATGCATGCCCATGTTCATCTGTGAGTTCCTTATCTTTGAAAGGATCTCGTGGCATTTTCTAACACACTCATCAAGAGGGGTGTCATGTGTCAGGTTAAGTTCAGTGAGGTTGGCTTTTTTGGCGGCATCCATTATCATATGTTTCAATTGATGTGAATGGGAAGGATCTTGGCGGGCATTTTCGTATTGTTCAAGGAGATTTTCAAGGTCTGTGAAGTCATCGTATAGTGAACTTCCTACCATTACACATTGCATATGATCTACCAATGTGGCACATGATCTTCTTTTTGCGATCGTACCTTCTGGCGGGTTGTCAGAATTATAGATGTACAGATGAGGTACCTTACCGATGCCGATCATAGGGTAACAATTATCTACGCTCATCCCTGTTGTCTTGCCTGGAAGGAACTCAAGGTTTCCATGGGTTCCTACGTGAACGACCGCATCTGCACCCCACATCTCCTCGTAGTAGAAGTATGTGGCCAAATACTGATGTGTAGGGGGACATAGAGGGTCGTGCAGTATCTTGCACACTTCTCCATCGCATCTAGCGCCGTAACATCCTCTCTTCGGTTGTACTGCAAGTATGGCATTGCCATATGAGACACCGGTTATCAGGATCTCGTTGTCAAGCACCATGCTCTTACCTGGAGGTTCTCCCCAGGTATCGACGATCTTCTTTTTCAGTGTGGGTTCCAGTGTCTCGAAGTATCTATTGTACTCGTCCACCGGCATCCTGTAGATGACACCGCCATGTTTGCTTATTTCTTGTACAGTGGTCCATCTGAACTCAGATATGGCCTTGTGGTCCATTATGTTTGCAATGAGCGCTTTTCCATTCTCGGGTGGGTCCACAGAATATCCTTCTGCTTTCATTGATTTCAGGATATTTGCCATGCTCTCATGGGTATCCAGATGGGATGCCCCTCCGACGTTTGCCTCAACACTGGCACATGGATTATTATTAAAGAAGAATACGATCTTCCTTTCGTTGACAGGCTTTTGTCCCATCTTTATTCTTCTCATTACACGTTCTGCAAGTCTTTTGCTGCTTGCAGGTATCAATGTGCGTTGGTAATCCATCTCTTCATTCGGACGTGTTGCTGCCAGCATAATTGGTTCGATCATTCCTTCGAATTCAGGGAATGCGATCATCCATGCTATGTCCTCTGTCAGTCCTGGTGAGTTCTCCCATTTCTCGATAGACTGATGTGTGGCTATTACTGGTTGGAATACGGGAATATTTAACTTTTCTAATAGTTCTGCTCCTGAAATGGCAGCTGATTTCTTATCTTCTCCGTTCTCAGAGAAACCTACTAGGAACGATGCCAATTTAACAATTGCAGAAACCATCGGCTTATCATCTTTCATGAGGTATTTTTTTATGCCATCTGCTATGTTTATGGAACCTCTTTCCTTGCTGCTTGTGGACAAGGAGTAGAACATTATGACGTTGGCTCCTTCTTTTTCAATGTCACGTAAAACAGGGAATTCAACGCCCGCACATCCGTCAGATGCCCATGATGAACGTGTTGCAATTATGCCAACCCATGGTTTTTTTGGATCGTACTTATACCATTCGAGATACTCTTCCGTCGAATCAAATATATGTCCATTGGCATCAGGATGAATGATCCCTTGCCAGGGGATCTCTTCCGGTGGAAGCGCTACTTTATTTGCACCCATGAGAACGTTGTTGAGGTAGACCATCAAACGGTTGCAGTTCTCTTGACCATTGTTTATGAGGTATGTGTAAGCTTTTATTGCGATGTCATGATCTACATTTGTATTGGCCCAATAAGTAGGGTCGGTTCCTACCGATATCAATTTTTTCGATGAAGAATATTTGCTAGTTATTTCTTCGATCTGACCCCAAAATTGTTGATTGTTCTTGTAATACAGGATTATGTCAGCATCTTTGATCGCTTCTTCCAGACGTGACATGGATGACGGATTGGCTTCTGCTTCGTGATGTGTCAATATAAAAAGATCTATTGAGGATTCATATGCGGCCTTCTTCATCATGGATCCATATGTGTCCCATGCGACCATTACAATCTTGGTCTTTTTATTCATCTTTAAATCACCTTGCACCATCGGCCTTGAGCTAACGTATGACCGTGTTTGAATCAAGATGTGATAACCTTTCAATTAGATAATCTTTAACTAAAAATTAACACCCATCACATAAGTAACTGATTTTATTATGTTGCGTATGATTTGTTGACTCGGTGTATCATTAGAAAAAATAAAAATGACTGATGTAAATTGTTTTGGATCGAGATTTATGTTACAGTGTAGAAGAGAAAATTCCAATAGCGTTAGATACGGTGTCTGCGCGCAGGTCCTCCAGCTTCAGATATTTTGCATCCATTTTGTCCGCTAGTTTCTTAGCGAACCCCAAGGTCAGCATACCCATCTCTGAATCAAGTACAAGGGATGGATAACCGCATTCTCTTATGCTCAAACATATTGAGCTTATCTCATCCATAGGTTTGGCATCCGATCTGCTAACGTTTCCTCTTCCGTCGGAAACGACCACCATCATCGGCCTGATCTTCGGGTCCTTTGACTGCTCCTTTGTTATCAGTTCATGGGCCTTGATGAGCCCATCCCCGAGAGGGGTCTTGCCCCCGGTCGGGATCTCGTCCATGCTCTTCTTTGCCAGAACAATGCTGTTGGTCGGAGGTAGTACGATCTCTGCAGTTGTCCCTCTGAAAACTATTAGGGATACGCGGTCTCTTTTTTGATAGGCGTCTGTCAGTAGTGAGGATATCGCGCCTTTAACAGCGATCATCCTTTGTTGTGCGCCCATGCTCCCGCTGGCATCCACGACGAATACGATGAGATTTCCCATCTTCCTCTCTTTTACTTTTTCTCTGATATCTTGAGATTCGATCTTGAGTGCCATGTTGCTGTCATTTTTACTCTGATGCAGAGCAGCGGCCCTAAGGGTCGCGTCCAATGCGATGCTGGTTGGTTTTCCACGTGGCATACGGTATCCTACGTAGCGTCCGTTGTTGGATTCCGTTTCCGTTCTCCTTCCTCCGCTGTCACGGACCACACTGTCTATCCTGAGTCTGCTGTCGATGGAATTGTGTTTTACTGAGAATTCTTCTCCGGTCTTGAATTCTGTGGTGCTTGACGAGTCTGAATGACTGTCATTGCGGTTGTCATCGTCGCCGGGTTCTTGTTCATCATTGTTATCGGGCTGAGGTTGATGATCATTCTGTTGATCGTTCTCTTCATCATCGTCATTCTCATCGTTCTGATCCTCATCTTGATCCTCGTCCTCTGGTGGAGGGGAATATTCAGGCGGGTCTTTGGAACGATGAGAGAGGACCAGCACTGCGGCGAGTCTGACATCCTTCTCCTCTACCTCTGTGCGCCCCTCGTATGCTGCAATGGCCTTGGACGTCTTCACCATGGCAATGTCGCCTCTATGGCCGTCCACGTGTGCCTCTATGCAGATCTCGATGATGAGTCTGAGCATATCGTCGGATATGTGTACGTTCCTGAGTATTATTTCTGCATTGTATACCCGTTGTGAAATGGCTTCGTCCTTTGTCTTCCATTTTTCGTTGAATCCTGCGGGGTCTGATGAAAAACTCATTATCCTTTCCAGGATGGTGATGCGATTGTCGGGATCGGATATCCCTTCTATATTGACGCACAGTCCGAATCTATCCAAAAGCTGAGGTCTCAGGTCCCCTTCCTCGGGGTTCATCGTGCCGATGAGTATGAATTTGGAAGGATGTGAGAACGAGATCCCTTCTCTCTCGACGGTGTTTATCCCCATGGCTGCGGAGTCCAATAACACATCGACGATGTGATCATTGAGAAGATTGACCTCATCGACATATAGGATGTTCCTATTCGCTTCGGCGAGTATACCTGGTTCGAACTTCTTCTCTCCGTTCTTTATCGCTGCACTTATGTCCAAAGTACCGACGACCTTGTCCTCGGTTGCAGACACAGGAAGTTCAACGACCTTCATTCTTGTAGTATGCGATGTTCTGTTCATGTTTTTGAAACAATTGGAGCACATGGTCTCGGGATGGATAGGATCACAATTGTATGGGCAGCCAATAATGACCTTCTGTTCGGGCAATAATGCCGCTAATGAACGCACTGCAGTGGATTTGGCTGTTCCGCGTTCTCCTCTTATCAGCACGCCACCGATGTCAGGGTCTATTGCATTTAGGAGTAATGCCTTCTTTAGAAGATTCTGACCAACAATTGCTGAGAAGGGATAAATGTTGGAATTATTCCTTTCGCCCATAAAATAACAATATCACTAATTTATAAATAATATTACCCAAGACATACTTTAGTTTTTATAATATGTTCATATTCATTTCTTAGTGAACGGCACGCATTCACACAAATTCCGTGAATCGGGGATCATAATGCTGTGTAAAACTTATTCGGAAGTGTATTCATGAGCGAAAAACACGAACGTATCATCTATCCATTCTCAGCAATCGTCGGTCAAGAAAAAATGAAGATGGCTTTGATTCTCAATGCTGTAAACCCATCTATTGGCGGAGTACTTATTAGGGGAGAGCGCGGAACAGCCAAGTCCACTGCAGTGCGTTCATTGGCTGCTTTGTTGCCAAAACAGGACATGGTAGTAGGATGTCCTTTCGGATGTGACCCCAATGACCCGGACTCTATGTGTGAATCCTGCAGATCAAAGAAAGGGAATTTTCATAAGATAGAACAGAGGATGCGTGTGGTGGAGTTGCCAGTATCCGCAACCGAGGACAAGGTCGTCGGTACTTTGGACATAAGTGCAGCGATAAAGAACGGAGAGAAGAAGTTCGAACCAGGTATACTCGCCGAAGCGAATAGGAATATCTTGTACGTGGACGAAGTGAACCTGTTGAACGATCATATTGTGGACGTTTTACTTGATTCCGCGGCCATGGGGATAAACACCGTCGAGAGAGAAGGCATCTCCTTCTCCCATCCTTCCAAATTCATACTCATCGGCACGATGAACCCCGAGGAAGGGGACCTGAGACCTCAGCTTTTGGATAGATTCGGACTGTGCGTAAACATTGAAGGGATATCCGATCCAGATGTTCGTCTAGAGATAATAAAACGTAAGATGGTATTCGATGAGAACCCTTTGAAATTCAGGAAGGAATGGGAATCAGATGAGAAGAAGATCGAATCCGATATCGTAAGGACGCAAAAGATACTTTCTGATGTCAAGATCGATTCGATTATGCTTAGAAAGATAGTGGACATCTGTATTGCGTTAGATGTGGACGGTCACCGTGGAGACATCGCGATGATGAAGGTGTCCAAGACCCTGGCCGCATATGAGAACAGGACAGAGGTCGAGGAGTCAGATATCAGAAGGTCTGCCGAGATGGTACTTTTGCACAGGATGAGGAAGACCCCGTTCTCGGAAACGAGACTTGACGGGTCAATGATAGACAAAGTACTAAAGAATGAGAAATGACATTTTTTGTTAGGTATACGTCAGAATCAATAGAAAGATTATTTACACACATAATCGATTGAATCAAACAAACGTTTCTTGGAGGTAGTGTTTATGGATAGTAAGAATGTTAGTAACTCTTTCAAGGTTTTCATGGATGAGGCACCTGAATATTCAGCGATATGGATGGAAACCGCTCAAAGATTGGATTCTGTATCCTCACTTGATAAAAAGACCGAGGAGATCGCATACATTTCAATACTGGCCGCAGTAGGTCTTGAGAGCGGAATACCATTTCATGTCAAGTCTGCAAAGAGATCAGGTGCAACAAGAGATGAGATAAAAAGTGCGATATTGTTGGGATTGCCTGCTGTTGGAAATATGGTGATCAAAGCCCTTCCTATAGCACTTGAGGCATATGACGGAGATTGAATTCTAATATCGCAAATTGAAGTATAGAAAATGGGCCATAGGCCCGTTAATTAATTTTTCTTATGGCATCCTTCATGCTTTTGACGTATTCTCCGACATGAGGTGCAGCATCTTTGCCATACTGGGCCACGATCTTGACAATGGCGCTTCCGACAATGGCACCGTCGCTGAGGTCCGCCATCTTGGCTGCTTGTTCCGGCGTGGAGATGCCGAATCCTACAGCGCATGGTATGTCGGTGTTCTTCCTGACCAATCTGACCATGGATCCTATGTCTGTGGTTATTTCCCCCCTGACACCGGTCACACCCAACGATGAGACGATATAGACGAATCCACTTGCTTCCTTGGCTATCATTGATATGCGGTCCTCTGAAGTAGGTGCAATCAATGATACAAGGTCCACATCATACCTTTTGCATATAGGATCGAACTCGTCCTTCTCCTCATATGGGATGTCAGGAAGTATCAGTCCGTCGATGCCGATCTCTTTACATTTGGATATGAATCTATCCGAGCCGTATGAGAATACCACATTGGCATATGTCATGAATACCATGGGCACATCCACTTTTTTGCGGATCCTTATGACCATATCGAATATCTTGTCCGTGGTGACACCCTTTGACAGCGCACGGGCGTTAGCAGCCTGTATGACCAGTCCCTCTGCGGTCGGATCAGAGAAAGGTATCCCCAATTCAATAAGATCCGCTCCGTTGTCGGCCATGGCCACGATGATCTTCTCGGTGGTCTCAAGGTCGGGATCACCGCATGTGACGAAGGGGATGAATGCTTTGCCATTGGCAAAAGCTACTTTGATCCTGCTCATTCTCTGATGTCCTCCCCTCTGTATCTCGCTATGGCCGCGCAATCCTTGTCGCCGCGTCCAGACAATGTCACGACTATGATATCGTCCTTCTTCATATCGGGGGCGATCTTCATCGCGTATGCTATAGCATGAGCGGATTCTATGGCAGGGATTATGCCTTCCATTCTTGAGAGGTATTCGAACGCTTCTACTGCCTCTTCATCAGTTATTGGGACATATTCTGCTCTTCCAATGTCATGCAACCAGGAATGTTCTGGTCCTATGCCCGGATAGTCCAGTCCTGCGGATATGGAGTACACCGGTGCTATCTGGCCGTATTCATCCTGGCAGAAGTAGGATTTCATACCGTGGAATATGCCTGGACGTCCAGTGCTGATGGTGGCAGCCGTTTCAAAGGTGTCTACGCCGCGTCCTGCCGCTTCACAACCTATCAGGCGCACATCCTTGTCATCTATGAAATTGTAGAATGACCCTATGGCGTTGGACCCTCCTCCCACACAGGCTATCACTGCTGTTGGGAGCTTGCCTTCCTTTTCAATGATCTGTTCTTTGATCTCCTTGGAGATGACACTTTGGAAGTCGCGGACCATCGTCGGGAACGGATGGGGTCCCATGACGGAGCCCAGACAGTAGTGAGTATCGTCAATGCGATTTGTCCACTCGCGGAATGCCTCTGAAACAGCATCTTTCAGCGTGGATGTTCCGGATCTCACAGGTATTACTTTGGCACCGAGCAATCTCATCCTGTAGACGTTCAATGATTGGCGTTTGGTGTCCTCCTCTCCCATGAATATGACGCATTCCATATCCATGAGGGCGGCCGCAGTAGCTGTGGCTACACCGTGTTGGCCCGCACCTGTTTCTGCAATTAGGCGGGTCTTGCCCATCTTTTTTGCCAATAAGGCTTGTCCTAACACGTTGTTGATCTTGTGTGCACCGGTATGGTTGAGGTCCTCGCGTTTGAGGTATATCTTCGCGCCGCCGAGGTCTTTCGTCATCCTCTCTGCCAGATACAGTCTGCTGGGCCTCCCTGCATATTCGGTCAGGAGTTTGTTGAGTTCCTGTTTGAATTCAGGGTCGTCCTTGTAATGATTGTATGCTTTTTCCAGTTCAATGACGGCATTCATCAGTGTCTCGGGGATATATTGCCCGCCGTGCATACCGAATCTTCCTTTCTTTGTCATTTTCGATTCTTCCTTGTCTTGATCCTTCACGTTCTGTATGAATTGCAAGATCTTTGATCCATCTTTCTTTCCGTCGGTCTCCACACCCGAGCTCACATCTACGGCGAACGGGTGCGATGAGCGTATCGCTTCTGAAATGTTACATGGGTTCAATCCGCCCGCCATGAAGAACGGACGTACCATATCCTTTGTGAATGCCCAGTCGAAGGTCATACCTGTTCCGCCTCTACCGTTGTCGAGCATTATGATGTCTGCATTGGTAGATCTGGTCATTTCCACGTCATTTGCATTTTCCATGTTAAATGCCTTGATTATGGGCACGCTTGTCGATCTACGGACGGCCTCAATGAATTCGTTGTCTTCGTGGCCATGCAATTGTACGATCCCGATTGTACCGTCCTTGACCAATTCTGTGATCAGTTCCACGGGTTGGTCCACAAAGACACCGACGCTCACGATCTCATCATTCATTATGGAACGGAGTCTTCTGGCATCATCGGGAGTTATCCTTCTTTGACTTTTTTCTGTGAATACGAATCCTGCATAATCAGGTCTGCCCTCGTTGACGTATCTTACATCATCGGGCGTTTTGAGTCCGCATATCTTGATCCTTGTCATGATGGCCTCCTAAGCTCGTCCAAAGCGGCCTTCTTGTCCTTTGAGCGCATCAGGGCCTCTCCGATCAATATGCCGTTCACACCGGCCTTCCTAAGGGCCTTCACATCCTTGTTGTCCTTTATCCCGCTCTCGGCTATGAACAGCACATCATCAGGCACATTTTTTCTTAATCTAATGCTGTTATCGAGATCGACCGTGAAGTCCCTGAGATCCCTGTTGTTGACACCTATCATCCTGGCACCCGCTTCCAACGCAGATGATATTTCGTTCTCATCATGGGCTTCCACCAGTGCGGACATCCCAAGCTCATCGCATATCTCGATGTATCCTCTTATCTTGTCAATGTCGGATATTGAGCATATCAGCAATATTGCTGATGCGCCCAATGTCTTGGCCTCATAGATCATATATTCGTCGACCGTGAAATCCTTTCTCAGACACGGTATGCTGACATTCTCGCTTATGGTCTTCAGATGCGAATCATCACCTAGGAACCATCTTGGTTCTGTCAGAACGGAGATGCATGATGTACCTGCGGATTCGTATTCCATGGCGATATTCAAAAATGGATATTCATCCACCATCCGTCCTTTGGAGGGCGATGCCTGTTTGCATTCGCAGATGAATCCGATGTCTTTTTTCGACAATGCTCTTTCAAATGGGAATCCTGTGTCGCATTCCATGGAAAATGCTCTTTTTTTCATCTCATCGAGGGGGATGGTCTTCTTTGACATCTCGACCCTGGTCCTCGAATTATCAGCTAGCTTACGCAGTATGTCGTCCATGTCTTTGCACTCAGCTGTTTGATGACGTTATGAACTCTTCCAGTTTTGCATATGCCTTTCCGCTGTCGATGGTCTTTGCTGCGAGGTCCATGCCCTGTCCGATGTCCGATGCTTTACCTGCTATGTAAAGTGCGGAGCCTGCATTGATGAGTATCGCATCGCGACGCGGTCCCAGGTCACCGTTCAGTATAGAACGGGTTATCGCGGCGTTATCCATCGGAGAACCGCCTATGAGTTCTTCTTTCTTGCATCTAGTAAGCCCGAAGTCCTCTGGACGTATGACAAATGATCTGTAGTATCCGTCCTTTATCTCACATACGCTCGTGGGCGCGCTCAGTGATATCTCGTCAAGCTTGTCCTGTCCATATACCACGAATCCGCGTTCTATGCCCAGATTGGTCATGACCTTGGCAAGAGGCTCGACCAACGACTCGCTGTATACTCCGAGCAGCTGCATCGAAGGTGATGCAGGATTGGTCAGTGGTCCGAGTATGTTGAATACCGTGCGGAATCCGAGTTCTTTTCTTATCGAACCCACATATTTCATCGAGGAGTGATATTTCTGGGCGAAGATGAAGCATATGCCCACATCTCTAAGGAGTTGTACACATTTCTCGGGTCCAAGATCTATTTTCACACCTAATGCTTCAAGACAATCAGCAGTTCCGCATCTGGATGATGCTGCTCTATTACCATGTTTGGCCACTTTAACGCCTGCGGCTGCCGCAACCAATGCTGAAGTAGTGGAGATGTTGAAGCTCTGTGACCCATCGCCTCCTGTGCCCACGATGTCCATGACCTTCATGTCATGATGGATCTTCGTTGCATGTTCGCGCATCGCTGCAGCGCAACCGGAGATCTCGTCTATGGTCTCTGCATTTGTGCTCTTTGTTGAGAGGGCCGCCAAGAAAGCTGCGTTCTGTATCTGCGTGGTCTGACCTGTCATGATCTCGTTCATGACCTGGTACGCCTCTTCGTAAGTTAGGTCCTTCTTGTCCACTATTTTTACTATGGCCTCTTTGATCAAGAGTTCATCTCCTTACGATATCAAGGAAATTGCGCATTATCTTTTCACCGTCAAGGGTCATTATGGATTCCGGATGGAATTGAACACCGTATGTGTCATGGCTTCTATGACAAACGGCCATCACTTCTCCGTCATCGCTCTTTGCTATTGTCCTCAGGCATGCAGGTAACGTTTCCTGTAATGCAGCCAGGGAATGGTAGCGTGCTACCAGGATATTTTCGGGGCATCCTCTGAAGATGGGACTTTCCGTGTATAATTTTACCATTGATTGTTTGCCGTGCATCTGTTTCTTGGCATACGATACTGTCGCACCATAGGCTTCGCATATCGCCTGATGTCCTAAACATACACCGAATATCGGTATCTTGCCACCTAGTTCACGTACCAATTCTACGCACACCCCGGCATCTTCCGGCCTTCCAGGTCCCGGAGATAAAACGATTGCACTCGGTTTCAGTTCAGATATTTGTTTTATGGTCATCTCATCGTTCCTTATGACCCTTATATCGGGTTCTATGGTGCCTATCAATTGATACAGGTTGTAAGAAAAACTATCATAATTATCGATCAGAAGTATCATTCGGATCCCTCCGCCATTTTTAGTGCTTTAACGACTGCCGCTGCCTTGCTTATACATTCTTGGTGTTCTTTTTCAGGAATTGAATCTGCAACTATGCCTGCACCCGTTCTGATGAATACCTTTCCGTTCTTTTTGTAGGCGATCCTTATCGCGATGCATGTATCGAGGTTGCCAGCAAAGTCGATATATCCGATCGCTCCGCCGTATATTCCACGTTTGTTGTTCTCTATGTCATTTATCAGTTGACACGCTCTTATCTTGGGTGCTCCAGACAAGGTCCCTGCAGGAAGTATTGCATCGATCGCATCCAAGGCGTCGAACTCGTCGCGTATCTCACCGCGTACAGTGGACCCTATGTGCATGACGTGGGAGAAACGTTCAATGCTGTGATATTTCTCGACCTTTACTGTGCCGAATTTACTGATCTTTCCGATGTCGTTCCTTCCGAGGTCCACAAGCATATTGTGTTCAGCCAGTTCCTTTGTATCGGACAAAAGGTCCTTCTCGAGGGCCAGATCTTCTTCTTTGGTCTTTCCTCTTGGACGTGTTCCTGCCAGAGGGAAAGTGTGGAGTACTCCGTCTTCCAATTTCACCAGTGTCTCTGGTGATGCTCCAGCGACCTCCATATCGGAACCTGAGAAGTAGAACATATATGGCGACGGATTGAGTTCTCTCAGTTTGAAATATGTGTTTAGAAGACTGCCTTCATATTCGGCTTCCAAACGATTGGAGAGGACCATTTGGAAAACGTCGCCTTCTCTAATGTGGAATTTTGCTTTATTCACCATGGCACAATATGTGCCCTCATCGAACAACGGTTTGAGTTCTGTCAGCATCTTTCCTGGCTTTTCTTCTTTCTGTTTCCCATTCTTCACAAGGTCTGCCATATGGTGCAGGTCCATGACCGCTTTGTTATAATTGGTCTCTACGTCATCCAGGCCCATATTAGCAATGAGGATGATCTTATGTTCGACATTGTCAAATGCAATGACCTTGTCAAATAGCATTATGTCGACGTCTTTGAATCCCTCCGTATCTTCTGCATTGAGATGAAGTGTAGGCTCAGAATATTTCAGATAATCGTATGAGAAATATCCCACCAGTCCTCCTGCAAAAGGTGGAAGGTAGTCCAGACGCGGGCTCTTATATCTATCCAGGATCTGTCTGATATATTTCCCAGGGTCTTTTGTTTCGAAAGATAGGGAATCAACTTTCATCTCACCGTTCACACATGTTATGGATATTTTGGGATCATATCCTAAGAATGTGTATCTTCCCCAGGTAGCATCCTCTTCCACCGACTCCAGAATGTAGCAGTGGCCGGAGACATTTTTCAGAATGCGAAGGACCTCTATCGGTGTCCTCACACCCGATGGGATTTCCATGCTTACAGGGGTTGTCTTATATTTGCCGTCTGCAGCAATTTTCCCGATCTCTTCAAGGCTGGGGCGTATCATCTATTCACTTTCCTTTGAAAGTTTGACTGAAATAATCTACATTCCGTCTTGCTTTCAAGAAACCCTTAAAATCAAATAGCGTATATATTTATCTACATCAATGTATATTTTAATTCATTACTGAATTGAAATTAATATAGAATATTTTTCAATTTCAATAGGTGGATGTACAGCTCCTCCATAGGTATGTTTATGTTGTAAAAAGTATTAACGGCCCTTAAGGTGATTAAATGAAAGTGGCAGTAACCTATGAGAACGGTGAGATATTCCAACATTTTGGAAGAACTGAACAATTTAAGATGTATGATGTGCACGAGGGGAAGATAGCTTCGTCTTGTGTCATCGGTAACGACGGCATGTCTCACGGGGGTCTTGTTAATGTTTTGGTCGCCAACAAGGTAGATGCGTTGATATGTGGAGGTATCGGAGGCGGGGCCAAGGATATTTTGACATCCCAAGGCATCAAGATATACCCCGGTGTATCTGGAAATGCCGATGACTGCGTGAAACGGTTCGCATCGGGCAAACTTGATTTCGACCCTGAGACGGAATGTCACAGTCATGAGGAACACGGCGAGGAACATTCTTGCCAGTGCGGACACGGAAAATCATAAAACTGTTGCGGGATGGTTCACGCAACAATTCAATTTTTTTGTCGTTAATCCAAAAGACTATTCCATTGCATGTCCGTATCCATGATATGTCAAGGACACTTCCTACAGCCCTCGGTCCGACCGCCGTGTATGATAACGGTATCAGAGACGGTACTCCTATCCTATATCTCCATGGTGGTCCTGGAACTTCAGATCCGTATAAGATAGTGGAGATCTCGGTACAATGTCAGGTTTACACGTACGACCAATACGGATGCGGAAATTCGTGGTGTCCAGAAGACCCAAACGAATTTTCACTTGAGATGTTCGTAGAACAGCTCAGGGAAGTAATATTGAGATTAGGATTGAATGAAAGTGGTTTTGTCCTGTGTGGAAGTTCTTGGGGTTCATTTTTGGCCTGTGCATATATCGGAAAGTACGGTACACCATGGGTCAAGGGCCTGATATTGGCCTCACCATACCTGGATGATGTTCATTGGAATAGACGCATAGATGAATTGATAATGGAACTTCCAGAAGAGTTCAGCAATGAAATAAGGAGATGCAGGGCCGCAGGAATCTATGGTGAAGAGACCGCATTGGCATGCAGGGCCCTTTACAGTGAACATTATGCAAGGAATGGACCAGATCTCATAGCGGATACGGATTTTATCACGAAGGATGACCTTTACAAGGTAATGTTCGGTCCGGCCGAGATATTGTGCAATGGAAAGATGAAAGGAGCGAAAGTATCGCGGTATCTGAAGGATCTGGATATACCAGCCATGATAATATGCGGTGATTTCGATATCACAGGACCGGAGATGGCATTGGAATATGCCGAGTCCATGAAAGAGTGTGAATGTGTGATCTTGGAGGATACGGGCCATATGATCAGCCGCGATGACCTTGGAAGGTTTGTAAGACTTTTTATGGATCGGTTTTCGGAAGGAAATGTCGGTCCTGTCACGGGAGAAAGATATCTCCCGGAGAATGGATATGATGTTATCTTGGACCCATCCAACATTGCAGATTCACCGGACCATGAAAGAGATAGGGCAATGCGTATGAGCGCAGATGAATGCATAGAAACAGCAAGAAGATACGAGAATGGCATTGGGGTTCAAAGGTCTTATTATTCTGCGTTGATCTTTTATCAGAATGCACTGGATCATATTTTAAAGCCATATCAAGAGGCTTTGGACGGTCCAGGGATGAAAGCGTATAGTACTCAATACGATCGCAGGGATCCGAGCAGACGGTTAATCCTATCTGAGAGGGGGTTCGAGGCCATATGTTGTGAGGAACTTGGCAATGTCTGTGAAGAATTCACATCGTTATCGGATGAGGATGGTAAAACATTAAGATGGAAGAAAAAAACCTATCGTAATGGTTCATTGAAAAATGATGTCATCGAGATCGGTCCTTGTCCGTTCTGTGGTTGTAAATTAGAAAATATTGCGGCCGATGAAAAGAAGATCGATGAATTGGCCACAGGTCTCGGTCCAGAACAGATATTGAAGATCGGAAAGAAGTACGAGGCGTCTGGAAGCATGAAGGATTGCATCATAGCACTAGGTCTGTACAAGAAGGCATTTCTCGATGCGGTCCCATCAGATCTTGTCGGATCTATCGATAATTGTGCCTCAGCCATAGGATCGTTGGAGAACATATTGTTAAAGAACGTAAATGGAACGCTAACACGTTCAAGCGTATGCTTCGAATCTGTATGTTGTGATGCATTCTCAGAGAATCTCAGAGAGGTATCTCCGCAACAAGACGGGTTCTATTGTGATGTCAGATTGGGCGATACATGGTACATGAACATCCATACATGTCCATATTGCAGATCAAGGGTCAAACGTGTTCCCAGGCATTATTAAGAATATGGCGGGGCCGTAAGGCCCCTAAATAATTTAAAACAGGCCAAATACCAGGTCTGAATATCCCACTGTGTCTTCTAAGGGAAGTCCAGCAACGATGACCGCTTGATCATACATGATCTTGGACATCTTGGCGGCCTTATCCTTATCGCTGGCATACGCATTCGCCAGTGCTTTGAAAGCAGAGTGATCTGCATTGAGTTCTAGGACGCGATTGGCCTTTACTTTTTGGTCTTCTGCACCCGGGACACTCATGAAATATTTCTCCATCTCGATGCTTACATGCCCGTCGGATGTCAAAAGTACAGCATGGTTCTTCAGTTTGTGCGATAATCTGACAGCAGTGACCTTGTCACCGAGGGTATCTTTTATGAAGTCGAGTAATTCCTTGGATTCTTCGGATCTGGTCTCTGCCTCTTTTTTCTCTTCCTCTGATTCCAGCCCGAGATCGTCTGTGGTCACATTGCAGAGTTTTTTCTCTTTATAGGTCTGTATCGCATTCATAACGAATTCGTCGATGTCCTCGGTCAGGCAGAGTATGTCGTAACCCTTGTCTTTAACCGGTTCGGTCTGCGGAAGGTTCTTCGCATGTTCGAAGGTGTCTGCAGATACGAAATAGATGCGGTCCTGACCTTCAGGCATCGACTTGACGTAATCGTCAAATGATATCATTTTGCCGTTGTTGGCAGAATGGAACATCAGAAGGTCCTTGAGAAGGTCCTTGTGCATTCCGTATTCGTCAACCACTCCATATTCGATCTGACGGCCGAATCCTTTATAGAATTCCTCATAAGTAGCACGTTCGTCTCTCATCAGGCGTTCGAGTTCTGCTTTTACTTTCTTTGTGAGATTTGCCTCTATGGATTTGAGCTGACGGTCATGCTGCAATACCTCTCTGGAGATATTCAACGAGAAATCTGGAGAATCAACGACACCACGTACAAACCTGAAACAGAAAGGCAACAGGTCCGCACATTTTTCCATTATCATGACACCGTTGGAATACAATTGCAATCCTGGCTGGAAATCGCGGGTATAGAAGTCGTAAGGTGCTTTGCTCGGGACGAAAAGCATGGCCTTGTAACTGACCGTACCTTCTGCGTTTATGCGGATCACACAAATAGGGTCCTCGAAGTCACGGAATTTATTCTTGTAGAATTCCTCGCATTCTTCGTCAGATACTTCTGATTTGCTCTTTTGCCACACAGGGATCATGCTGTTTATGATCTTATCCTGGACTTCTTCGATGTATTCTTTTTTAGGTTTACCGTTCTCATCGACCTCTCCAGTGTCCTTGTAACCATCGGATTCCACATCCATGTGTATGGGCCAGCGGATGTAGTCAGAATATTTCTTTATCAGATCTTCGATATTGAATGACTCAAGATATTGGCTGTAGTCATCGTCATCTTTGTCTGGTTTAAGGTGCATGATGACATCGGTTCCAAAACCATCTTTCTCGCATTCTTTGATCGTGTAACCTTCTATCCCATCGCTTTCCCATTGGTATGCTTGGTCTGCACCAAATGCTTTGGATATCACCGTGACCTTATCTGATACCATGAAAGTAGAATAGAATCCAACACCGAATTGTCCGATGATGTTGCTGTCCTTGCAGGTTCCGATCTCCGTCTTGAAATCGAGAGAACCGCTGTGCGCGATGACACCTAGATTCTTGTCCATATCGTCCTTGTTCATTCCGATACCGTTGTCAGAGACCGTTATTGTACGTGACTTTTCATCCACCGAGATCTTGATCTTGAGATCGTCCTTGTTCACACCGAGGGATTGGTCGGTCATTGCTTTGTAGTTTAGTTTATCGATCGCATCCGATGCATTCGAGATCACTTCACGAAGGAATATCTCTCTGTGGGTATAGATCGAGTTGGCCATAAGGTCAAGTAGGCGTTTTGATTCTGCTTTAAACTGTTTTTTCGACATTTTATTCACTCCTACAGTTGAACTGTTTCTTTTGTTTAATTGTTTGTTCTTCTATATAAATGTGACAATACTACTGACTATGGTATAGATTGCGAAAAAGTAGTAGAATGATAAAAAAGGAAAATGTGGCATTTGCCACATGTTTATTTTTAATTCTTTCTTAGGTGTACGGCCACTCCCACTATACCAATTACAACGATCACAGAGACGACCACGAACAAGACGATCCAGTCCGTGTCATTATCATTATTTGTAGGTTCAACGGATGTGTCGTCCTCTTCTGTATCATCGGTGTCTTCGTCGGAACTGTCATCCGTATCCTCTTCGTCATCATCAGAAACTTCCGTTATTGTGAATTCTAGATAATACGTTCCCGTGTATCCGCTTTCTGTGGAAAGTTCAATAATGAGTATGTACGAACCAGTGTCTGTCGGTAGGATGGCGTTGACACCATCTATTCCTGAAGCACTGTAGAGTATCGTGGAATAATAGCTCTCAGACGGGTTGTCGGTAATGGTCACTTGTAGATATTCTCCGTATTCGGAGAGATCCAGCGTACTTCCGTTGATCGTCAAGGTTATCGAAGATATGCTCATGGACACAGATTCGAACGATGTTGCATAATTCAATCCGTTCACAGAAATGGTAACAACATTGGAGCTATTCGAACTAGCACTTACCCCATTGAAGGTCATACTGTTTTTCGAAAGACTGAATGTAGTAGAACCTGTGGCAGTCGAATTTCCACTGTATTTCATCTGTGTTCCGTTGACATACACATAGTAGCTTTCTCCTATCGATAGATCATCAGAACTGAATGTAAGACTAGTGAAATTCCTTGTTACCTCACCTGAATATATGACAGTACCGTCCGTGGAGGTAATCAGGACAGTGGAATCAGCAGATTGCGTGGTAGAGAAATAAAGTTCCATGAATGCCTGGGACGAACTGCTTGAGACTGCATCATTCCTTGCACCAGTTGCGAATACGGTACCTCCGTTGATGATTATCTCCTCATCAGCATCGATACCCCCATCTGCTCCGTTGTGCGCAGTTGCGATGATGGTACCTCCATTGATTATGAGGTATCCATTGGAATCGATACCGTCTCCTTCAGTTCCTAGGCCGCCATTGATCACTAAAAGGCCGCCATTTATCTCTGTTACCGAGATCCCATCTTCGTTGGTGTTTATACCGTCGTCTTGCGAGTCAACGTATATGTTCCCACTGTTTATGGTAAGGTGAAGTTCCGAATCTATACCTTCGTTCTCTGCCGTCACATAGAGTACACCTGTGCCGTCAGTTTCTCCAGATATTATCATGGACATCTTAGAATAGATGGCGCCGTCGTACTTGTGCAACTTGCTTGTAGTTCCTATTTCGTATATCTTTGCTACATAGGAACCTTGAACATAATTTACAGAATCGTCTGCGATTATGATATTGGCCCCTGCTTCGTCAGAGATATCTGTTGTGACAGTAGAACTGTCCCCCGATTCCCAAACGCTATAGAATATTATCGCCGGTGCTACAGTGCATGTGATATCTACACTGTCAAGTATCAATGTCACTGTGTCGTCGCCAGCATCGATCGCGATCTGTCCATAAGACAGTGTTCCCGATATCCTGTATGTTCCACCCTGTGTTATTGTTATCACCGTATGTTTGCTTGCTTCGCTTTCGTCGTGCATGTCCGATGTAGAACCTGCACCATAGGAACTGTCTGTTCCGCTTTCGTAATACACTATTGTCGCTCCGACATAAACCGCAGAACTGCTGTCTGTAGAAGCTTCGCTACCGTCGACCAGGATCCCGCTGTCGCTGAGCACGATCAAGATCTCGTCCGATGTTGCTGCCTGAGATGTTTCCAGCGCTAAGGCTGAACTCATCATCAGGACGATAGCGATCATCGTGACACTCAATACTTTGCCTTTCATAGTCTCACTTCCTTGAAGTTCAGAAGGAGCTCGGCCCTGTGTCCAATGTTACATAGATTCAGACACGGATCCGTCGTTTCGAATACAGGGTCGAGTTCTTTAGAACTCGATACCTGCTGTCGAAATGCTGTAGTGAACACTGTACCCGGTATTTTGGATGGCAGGGTATGAAATGACAAGGGTCTCTGTCATATCCCAGGGCAGTGTACTGAAAACATTCTCCTGCTCTTCATCATCATTATCTTCGACCTGTGAAGGTTCCGTTTCTGTATTGTTGGTATCCTCATCAACATCCTCATCTTCTTTCGAATTGGGTGTGACCTTGGATATTTCAGCGATGACAGTGGAATCACTGTATCTTTCAATAAGGTCAAGAAGTTCACTCGAGCATGAAGTACCAAAGTATGTCGCAATTTCTTTTGCTATGAAATTTTTGAATCCCTCGGTATTTTCAGAGGATGTGATCGAAGATTCATAGGTCTCATCAACTACTATTTCAATGATGTTCAAGTCTGCAGATACATTGGAGTTATCCACATCTTCTTGTTCATCGTTGTAAAAGTTTTTGGTATTTTCAGTTATGAGGTTCATTGAGGAAAACACAGTCTCGGTCATTAGATATGGATAACCCTCAGAAGGAGAATTCACATCTATAGTAACTGAATTCGATGTGTTAACTACATCATATCCTACGAACTGTAGCATATCGTTGATGAAATCTTTATCTTGATCGCTCATCCCACTGGAGTGGAATTCGTCATTCCCGATCAATACTACTTTGGATCCAACGGATTCATAGTGTTCTTTTTCGGCATAGACCTTTTCTTGTTCGGTTATGATCTCCGTAAGGGAGTCATTGCCATCGATGGTCGAGTAGATGATGACGACATCGGGTGTATCAGCCGATGCGCAAGTGTCCTCTTTTTCTTCGATAAAGAAAAGGCACGAGAGGGTCAAAAGCATGGCTAATGTAGCCGCAATTGCCTTCTTGTGCACAAAGGACATAATTGTATCAAGGAATCGAGAAGAATTTAAAGGTTGTTGAACTAAGTTTCTATAACTTGTACATATACGTTCAATTTGTTGATTTATCGACAAACGATAAATATTAAGATCGTAGGGAAACATTGGACATTGTAATAATTCAGCGTATGAATACGTACAAATGAAATACTCAAGACCTCCTCCGGATACTGTGTTGATATTTGGGGCCGTTGTAGATACATTCCAAGAATTGACGTTACTGGAGTGGATATTCGTTCTAGTGACCATGGTCTATACGCCGTTCGGCATATACCAGGCCTATCTTACAATACGCTCCACTTTTCTCACGGACGAGAAATATCTTTCGACCAAGACCAGGCTTGAAAAGCCAAATAATGCGATAGTTGTGATCACTACGAACGGTATGGCAACAGATGTTGTTGAAAAGATCATTTCTGCTGTAAAAGGCTATGAGTTACCAGTTGAGATATTTGTTGTCAAAGAACTGCGTGATGATTTTAGTTACAGTTGCAATGAGATAACTGTACCCAAGGAATTTGCCTGTCCGAATATGTCAAGGAATAAGATGCGTGCATTGCAGTACGGCAATATCTGGTTGCATGAGCACGGTTATGATAAAGAAACCTACATAATCCACTTGGATGACGATAGTATAGTCGACCGTGATTATATCGAGTATGTCCGGAACTATCTCACCGCTGAAGGTGCACAGGGGTGCATCCTTCTAAGGGCTTTTGGTAGACATATGCTGTCATCATTAGCAGACATCGTCAGGATAGCCAATTGTGAGGTTTGGTGCAAACGTCGGAATAAGATCAACAAACCCCAATTCGTCCACGGAGAAGGCATCGTGGTAAGAGCGGATATTGAATATGAGATCGGATGGGATTATGGAACATATGGGGCCGAAGATCTCATTATGGGATTGAAGATCTCACAAAAATATACATTTGATCATATTCCGATGGGTAAGGTCTTCATTGCACCGCCTACGACTGTAAAGGACTACTATAAGCAGAGAAGAAGATGGTTCTGGTCAGTGATCCATAATGATGGTGTTGTAAGAAGATTGAGTCCTGTAACATTCGTTGTTTACATGTATATGTATCTGGTCGGTGTTTTGGGGCTCATAAGTTTATGTCTATTTCCCATACTGTTGTTAACCCAGATATATCTCAGTCCTATAGTCATAGTATTGTGTGTGATCAATATAGTCTGCTTTTTTGGTTATTATCAATATGGTGCGTCATTCCTAAATTCAAAGAAGGTATCCTTGATATTATTGGCAGTGCAAATTCCCATAGCTTTCTACGAGGGATTCACGGTACTGTACTCAATTATCAGGAAGCCAGATTTCAATACATTTGAAACGATCAAGAAAGTTTGATCTTTCTTGATTCGATTTCTTCCTTATTATGTACTTCGAACGGGTCAGGAATGAGCAGTGGACGTTTATCGCTTAACCTTTCATAAAGCAAGACGATCAGTCCTATCATTATGCTGATGATCATAAGTATGGTAAGGATGTATCCTATCGTCCAAAGACCTTTTGGACAGAAAATATAGCTACTGAACGCGATAACTAATATTGCCGCAGAGATGGAATAAGGAATAATTCTTAATTTGAATTTTTTTCTATTATCCATGCACTCACTCAGTTATATGAATCAATTCTGAGATTAAAAATGATTGTAAGTATGTTTCAATCCGTTCATATCATGTCGAATGACATTAGGTACGCTGCGACGGTGCCCACTATGAAGACGATCAGGACAATTATCATGAAGAAGAACATTCTTTTTGTCGATGCGTCGTGGGTGTCGATCTTGTACATTTTGTAGTATTCGAAAGAAAATACCGCGAGAACTATTGTCGCGAACGAGCACAATATTGGTGTTATGAATGATGTTGCCATGACCTTTCATCCCGTGAAAGGTCATGGGTATTATAAATCATTTCAGGAGAGGTGCACTGAGTGAGTTTCCTCTAATGAAATTGACGAATACTTTGAGTATGCTCTGAAGATATGCGTCAAGGTTCTGTTGTTCATAGGGGGGGTTCATCCACCTTTTTACCAATTCGATGAGTTCTGCACTTGTACATCCATCTGGGTGGTCAGCAACGAATTCCTTCCAATGGGCCATTCCTACGCGGAATCCCATTGTCTCTTTGAGTTGCATGATCTCTGGGTTGGTGATGTGGTACGTATCCATGATAAATGGTTAGCGAGGAAGACCCTATATTAAGTTATCCACTATGTACTCCTAGAAATTTCGGATATCGAGTGATATAGATGAGATACGGCGAGGTATGCACAGGAGTTTTCATAGAAAGGCCCAACAGATTTATCGCAATTGTGGATGTGGAAGGCATAAGGACGAAGTGTCATGTTAAGAATACCGGTCGTTGCAAAGAACTTTTGGTAAATGGAGCAAAGGTCGTATTGGAAAGATCGAAGAAGAAAAATAGGAAGACCGATTATGACCTCATTTCAGTGTACAAAGGGGGAACCCTTGTGAATATAGATTCTCAGGCGCCCAACAAGGTGGTCATTGAAAAAATTGGCACAATAATAGGTCCGTACGATAAGATGGTTCCAGAATACAAGATAGGCGATTCGAGGCTAGATGTATATGTTGAATCAGACAATACAAGATATTTGATCGAGGTCAAAGGAGTGACCTTGGAGAAAAATGGTACGGCACTTTTTCCTGATGCCAGGACCGAGAGAGGTGTTAAGCATATCAAAGAGTTGATGAAAGCGGTTTCTGAAGGATATGATTCCATATTGATATTCGTAATCCAAATGAAAGGCGTAGATCGGTTTGAACCAAATTATGGGATGCATTATGAATTCGGTAGAATGTTGGAGTTGGCCCATTCCTGTGGCGTAAGGGTACTGGTTTATGATTGCGTCGTCAAAGAGGACGAAATATCATTATCTGATCCAGTACCCTTGATCCTGGGTCATTCGTATTCTTGATGTTTTACCCTGTTGTTCTTTGGTTCTTGTGCATTTATCTTTTCTATGATGTCCAAATAATCTTCTAATGCTTTTTGCTGGTCTACTATCATCTGATGTACCAGATACACATTTTTCATCATAGGTTCTGCATATGCGAACTTCCCATTCTCCGGTTCGTTTATGATCATATTAATGACCATAGATTTTACCGATCTTGTACCGGATGTGGCATCTTGATACTCCACTACTGCCTCAAGAGCAGATGCACCATAGGTGGTTGCATTGATGTAATTCATGCCGGCATCACACAGGTCCTGATATGATGCAAAATCTACAGATTCAACAAGACGGCTCATGCCGACCACTAATTTGTCTTGGTAGTATTGGTATACCTCTATCTTGGATTTACCCACATCTGAAACGAGATTCGAGGGTCCGTACATATCTTTGAGGTCGCAGAGCCTAAATGTCGTGTTTATTTGGAATTTTTTCAAGGTCATTTCATTAGGGGTGATGACCATGTTCTTCCTTGCCAGATACATATCTATCATTGGTTGTATGATTTTATTATGTCTTATGATCGCTCTACGTTCTTCACGTTGCTTTCTGTTCTCATTGTTGAACATATTGACACTATCAAGAAATATCAGTACGATGGCTGCTGCTATCAGGCTGTCCATGGTACTGCTGATATGCGATTGCCAGGAGCCGATACCGTCACCGAACAAACAAAGAATTAGGCCCATGAAGACGATCAGTACGAATATAATTAGGAGAGAATAGATCGTGATCATCGATAGATGTCTTTTCTCACTCCTTGCAGCACTTCCAATCTTTAGTTTTTTGGACTTTCGTTTATTTGAGGTATTGGTTTTATCGGACCCATGTGGGTCATTTGATTTTTTAGAGGATATGTGAATTATGGGTCGCACCTTCTTATTATGTTCCTTATGATATCCTGGGTCTGTTCTGGTGTTCCAATTGTGTTGATCATATGCACATTACAATCATCCAGAAATTTTCTTAGGAATTCTGTCCTTATCCGCATTTTGCGTTCGGACCTAATGATTTGGTGAGGATTACAGAGGTCATTTATTAACATATAGTGTAACGCTTCTTCAGAGGAAATGGCAACAGATCTGCACTGGTCTGTTGGGTCGCGTTTCATCAGTATCACATGTCTTATTGTTGTACTATTCGATACAGAATCATTTCCAGCAATCCATCTTATGTTGGCTATTCCCCTTCCGTTACTATCGAATCTGACATTTTTTACGAGAGGTTTGAATTCTTCCCATACATCTCCGATATCAGCATCAATGTAGCAATTCTTTTCAGATCCATATGCCACGGGTCTTCCTTTACCTAATTTAACAAAGTACCAGTCATCCGAGATCAAGCGTGAGTTCACATCCCTGAGCAATCCCCATGATTGAGTGGTCTTGCCCGTCTTCGAAGGAGCAATGAGGGTCACACCGACATCATCGACATCTAATACTGCACCATGAATGGAAAATCTATCGTGTGCCTCTTCTAAGATATTGCCCGTTATTCCAAGTGCTATGCTCTTTATCCATCCATAGTAGTCAATGTTGAATAGAAATGCAGTACAGGTTCTGGGTTCAAAAAAAACTTCCATATCAAGTTCTAAATCATTGATGCAGAATAATCTGGCATGCGGTACCGTATGGTCGGACATGGCATAAAAATTGTCATTCCACATTTCGATATGTTCTCTATCTGATGTACATAGCTCGACGCATACTCCCGCGATGTCAGCTTTTGCAGAGAATAGGATATTGGAACAAAATCTCATCTTGTAAGCATCGCATGTTTCCTGGTCGATCAATTTGACTGAATAACCCATATGATCAATTACGATAAGTATACGAGATAAATCATCTTTTGTATCATGGAATGAAATCAGCACGTCTTTTTGACATCTGTATCTATGTCCTTTTCGAATGTGACCATGTTCAAGAATATGTTATCTAACGCCCAGTTGGCCAATTCTTTTAGTATGGGTCCAAGGCTTCTGCCACGATCGGTTATACTATAGACAACACGTACTGGTACTTCAGCGTAGATCGTCCTAGATATGAGGCCGTCCCTTTCAAGTTCTCTTAGTTGATTGGTCAGCACCTTTGGAGATACCATCGGCATCTGAGATAAAAGTTCTGAAAATCTCATGTCGCCTTTGATCATAAGTTTGCAAAGGACCGTAGATTTCCATTTCCCTTCGATCAGGGACATTGTAGCGTCAACAGCGCAGTCCATCCTGGGTGCGTTGTCCTTGTTTAGCATAGTTACCCCCAACCACTATTACTATTTCAAAATTCTCTAACAATTCTTTTATATTACTACTATCCTTTGGTAAGTTGGTGGTTCATTGTCAATTGTGGCAGTAATATCTAGTCCTAGAAAAGGCGGAAATTGTGATACTGTGGTTAACGCCATAGCAGATTCAGCAAAGGAAAATGGTAAGGATGTCAAAATCTTTTATTTGAATCCCATGACAAATAGGAAAGGGTGTCAGGGATGCAATGGATGTAAAAAAGCTGGTAGATGTGTGGTAAAGGATGACCTCACTCCAGTTTTAGATGCGATCAGGGATTCAGAGGGTGTTATATTATCATCACCGGTCTATTTTGGCGAGGCGTGCGGACAGTACAGATTACTGGAGGATCGGTTCTATTCGTTCCTCAATGGGGATTTCAGTCTGAATATCGGTACAGGAAAAAAGGTCGCCATAGTTACTTCTTGTGGATCGGCTGGAGCTCAGGAATTGGCAGATAAGTTTGAAGGTGTGATGGTAAATTACTTTAAATTTAGTTCAGTTGGAAAGATCGCCATCACGGGTGGAAATCCTCTTGACGCGGCCAAGAACAACAAGGATATAATGTCCAAGGCAAAAGAGATAGGTAAAAAGATTTGAAAACAATGGAGAGGTCGATCCTCTCCTAAACGTTTTTCTATACAGTCTACATATTTGTCCTAATGACTGGCAGCGTAGAGATCGATGTTCACACGACTGAGTTCGGTATGATGGATATCACTGGTGATGTGCGTGATGTGATCTCCAAAAGTGGTTTTAAAAGTGGGATAGTGGTAATATATTCTACTCACACCTCAGCGGGTATAACAGTTAATGAAAATGCAGATCCGGATGTCAGGAACGATATTATGTTTGGACTTCGCGAATCATTTCCTGATAGGTTCGAATTCAAACACAGTGAAGGTAATTCTTGTGCTCATATAATGACGTCCGTGATCGGATCGTCGGCTACAGTGATAGTGGAGAATGGCGAGATGTTGCTTGGCCTTTGGCAAGGTATATTTATATGTGAATTTGACGGACCAAGGGCCAGAAAGGTACTTGTTAAGATGATTTCGGACTGATCGTTGCATAATTCTTATTAACAGGTACTTTCATTAAGGCAATGGGATGGAAATGCAACCTACAATTGCAGTAATATATGCTTCCAGTATAACTGGAAATACGAAAAAGACAGGAAAATACATTGCCGATGCTCTTAAGGCCGATACATTTGACCTCAAAAAGCAGACGGTGATCGATCTCAAAGGATACAAACAGATTGTGTTCGGAACCGGCATCCATGCAGGAAAACCTTACAGTCCGTTAGTGAAATTCTTAGAGAAAAATAAAGCTGACCTCACTGGTAAGAAAGTATCTCTTTACATCTGTTGCATGTTCGACGATGAGAAAGGAGAAAAACAGTGTGCGACGGTCTCCACTACACTCGGTATAGCCGATGCTGCATTTTTCTGCGGAAAAGGCGAGAAAGACGAAGCAGGCTTCGAGAAGAAAGTGGACGATTTCATTGCAAAGCAGCGTGCTTGAATGGAAACATTCAGCACGGGCTTCCTTGTGCTGCTCGTCGTTTATCTGGTCATATGCATGATAGCTTTTGCTTTGTATGGTATTGATAAGCGTAGGGCCATCAAGGACCAATGGAGGATATCGGAGGCTACATTGCTGACCGTGTCTTTCTTTGGAGCAATTGGTGCTGTAGCAGGAATGAAGACATTTAGACACAAGACACAGAAGCTAAAATTCAAGGTGGTTTATTTGTTCCTTGTCTTGAATATTGTTCTTTTGGCCTACGCGTTCATCAAAATCTAAACTTTTTCATGAATATAATTTTCCGATATCAGTGTCGATATCTTCTGAACCTAGAAGTACGACCCTGCTGTCGGGTCTCTCTTTTATTAATTTCATGTTCACTAGATCTCCTAGCTGTATTGAAAAGTCTTTGATCTCTTCAAATGATGGCATATTCGTGATTGAAAGTCTTTCTCTCGATCCTCCGACAAACACATAGCCTTTAGGTTCTATGAGATCTGGTTCGGCAATATTATCGAGTTTAGCATAATCCTCTATCCATCCGAAGTTCAGGTCTTTGACCAACGTATGCCTTATGACGGTCCTTGTATCGAGTGATGGGAACGATTCAAGTGTTTTCATGAGTCTTTGCCAACCATCTTTGATCTTTGGGCGGCATACTTTTTTGTAAATTTCTTCGTTGGGTGCAGCTACGGTGACATACATCTGTCTCGGCAGTGTATCCAAGGCATTCATCTCATCGGGATATGTTCCATTGGTGACAAGGAACGTTGTCATTCCACGACTGTGGCATTCTTTGAAGAAATCAGATAGATATGGGTAGGTGATCGGTTCACCGGCCAATGATATGGCAACCTGGTTCGGATTGTATGCTTCTTCAAACATCTTTTTGCTGCATCTCGGGTCTCCCTTGAATCCCGATATCAAAAGCCTCTGTTGTTCTATGAGAGCGTCTAACATCTCTTTGGGTTCAGCCCAGTCAGTGACCTCAAAATCTCTTCCTTCGACCCTCCAGCAGAATGTGCATTGATGACTGCACTCATTTATCGCAGGTGTCATCTGTAAACATCTGTGACTTTTTATGCCATAGAAATCCTGTTTATAGCAATGTCTTTCATGAAGCATACTTTCCTTCATCCAATGACAGAGTTTTACTGCTGCGTGGTCTTTGTAGAGCCTGTATTGTTGACGTATGAGAAGATCGCGATAAGATTCATCCATTGGATCACTTAAAATTCAAATAAGTTGCGTTGTGTTTTTTTGGTTTCAGGTTTGGATTGTACATCCTGTACCATCGTTGTTTGTATCTGTTCTATTACAGGGGGTATATCAACGATAGGTTCTGGTTTTTTTATTATTTGTGTTGTTTCTTTTGGAGGAAGTGTCTTTAAAAAGGCTTTTTTCACTTGTTCTGAATCGATCTTTTTATCGATCAGATATCCGAGTTCTTCTGGTTCAAGTGTAGCATCTTTGACTAACATTACACAGTATTCTTCCGAATTCCTGCATAGTTGTTTTACGTTGGGAAGTATGTCAAATTCTACTCTTTTTGTGGATGTATGGTTAAGGACAGCCAATTTGTAACAAATGGAATATTTGAGAGCACGTGTGTTCTTGGAATGAGACATTTTAGATAGATACATGGGAAAACGAATTCTTTCATGTGAGACCAGACTGTTCATCCTCGCTGTTGCAACACCCATCGTCATCATATCGCTGGCATAAGCCCAGAATCTATAGTATTGACGTCTGTGCACCCTTCCTAGATAAACATCTGCACGGCATAGTTTTTCATATCCTCTGACCAGGTCCCCAGGCTCACGATATTCATATGGAAGGTTTTCGTCCACCCAGAGTATGGCGGTCTCTGGGTCGGAATCTGCTTTTGAAAGCATTGCTCTAGCCGATCCAGGGTCGTTCTTTCTGAAAATCGCGTCTACGACAGCATACATATCTTTTTTTATATTTCTTTCAGATATTTGATCTGCCGATCCATATGATATGTTCTGTGTTCCCAATCCCAAGGATTCCAGGTCCCTTATGGCCGCACGCATATCACCGTTTGAATTTGATGTGATCCTATCAAGAACACCTGTATCGATGGTAATGTTCTCCTTTTTTGCAATGGCAGCAAGGGCAGCAACTATGGCACGAGAGGTCGGCTTTCTAAATGTTATTTGTATAGTGTCTGTTTTTATTGCAGAACTTTTTTTTGAAAGGGCATAGAAGTCATTGACGATCAATATCACCGGTTGTTTGGTGGTCTTGATAAGCTCGTTAATCGCCGGAAGAGCACCCTTATCCACGGAACCGAATAGGTTGTCCGCCTCATCGAGAACAATGAGTTTTCTGCCACCATTTTTGACATCCAGATAGTTTCCACTGTTATCAAATGTATTCGAATTTGCGCCCCTTACAGCAATGTCCCTGATGATGTCCCCTGTCCGTTGATCGGACGCATTCATCTCAACTATCCCCCAACCCATATCAATGGCAAGTGCTTCAGCGGAGGTGGTCTTTCCAACACCAGGTGTCCCGATCAGTATGAGGGCTTTCTTTTCCGGTATTCCCATATCCCATGATTTTGCCCAAGATAGCATCTCGTTGGTAGCAGATGGATTACCGACGACGTCTTTTAGGGTCTTCGGCCTATACTTCTCGGTCCAATCCTCAGACATGTCACTCCTTTTTGATCTTCTTTTGTTGACGTGGCATGAAAGCCAGGGTCAGGGCCTCCATTGCCTGTATGAAGTAGATGAATATACTTGCTAAGAAAAGTATGGTACTATAATAGGACGTGAGATTTCCATAATAGGTTAGATAGAACAGAGGAACGGATATTACCAAGTATATTGCCGCTCTTTTGTAACTTCTAAACCAAAGATGCCCCAATCCAAATATGTTGAAGAATCCGGGGCCTAATGCCAGAATTATGCCTACTATTCCGCTCTTGTTGAGTTTAGGTCTGAACGTCGAGGTCATTTGATCCTTTGTTATCGTTGCACCGCAATGTTGACAGAACAAATCACCGGGATTTATATCACATCCGCACGTTTTACAGATGTTGTTTCCTTGAACGACATTCCCTTTATCATCTAGTTTTATCGCGCTTTTGCTGGAACGCCCACAGTGATGACAGAATTCTGAATTTTCTGGAATCTCGTTTCCACATTCAGGACAGATCGTTTTCATTTTTTTTCCTTCCTTATGTTAAATGCATGCGATATATGCCATTAGTGCATTCGACTTTAATAGGTTCGCCGTATACTTCACTAACGGTATCGGAATTCAATACTTTTGATTTCTTGCCGTCGGCGAATATTTTTCCATTTTTCAACATTATCACTCTGTCTACACAGAGAGGTATGTCTGTAAGGTCATGTGTGATCATCATTATACTTATGCCACGTTCAATTAGAATATCGAACATCTGTCTGAATCTGGAATTCATTACAATGTCTAGTCCAGTCATCGGTTCATCAAGGACGAGCAGTATAGGATCTGTCACAAGTGCTCTGGCTATCAACGTACGCCTCATCTCTCCCAATGACAGGCACTCAATCTTTCTTTCCAATAGATCTTCTATACCCATCATGGTTGCCATTTCGTATGCTTTTTTGATCATGGTATCGGTCACGTTCACATTTCTGAAGATATCTAGGCTTCCGAAATATCCAGACATTATTACTTCGAACACTTTAGTATCGGATCTGAACTGATTCTGCAGGTCCATCGATACGACA
The DNA here is from genome assembly GCA_019262145.1 of Candidatus Methanogranum gryphiswaldense. Lineage (NCBI taxonomy): Archaea > Methanobacteriati > Thermoplasmatota > Thermoplasmata > Methanomassiliicoccales > Methanomassiliicoccaceae > Candidatus Methanogranum > Candidatus Methanogranum gryphiswaldense. The sequence continues at coordinate 804,645 of CP076745.1, forward strand.
CCCATCTTGTTTCTGAGTTCGAATATATTCCAATTGGATTCCCCGAATATCTTGATTACAGATGGGTCCTCCTGATCATAAAAAGGAAGAACATCCCCCCTGAGAAGTTTTAGGAGGGTTGTTTTTCCCGAACCATTAAGTCCGATTATTGCGACATTCTCCCCCAGACCTATGTCCAGGGTTATTGAGTCGAGGATCTTTCTGCCATCACGCACAACAGAAACGTTCCTCAGTTCAAGCGCACCATCAGCCATACAACCGCATATGTATTGTCATTTAAATGTTCTTCATTCTGCTGTTTTATTGGCATCGGCCGTTGTGATCTCCGCTTCAGGTTCGTCATTCTGCGGGACATTCTTTTTGAAAAGAAGTACCGCCACCATTGCCAGGATCGATATTGGGAGTGCGATGATCACAGGGTCAACGTACATCAAGCTTGAATTCATGAACAGTACTTGGTTACCGGTGATCAATTTACAGATAGGCAGGAATATGGATGTGCTTTTACATATGAAAAGTGCCCATATCAGGTATGATACCGTTCCTGCTACAATGCTTGCGATCGCTGCATCTTTTCTAGGTCTCTTTGAGTACAATCCATGAGTATAGGTCGGGAGCAATGCTACTGCCGTCATACCCATGAACAAGGATGTTGCCTTGGCGATGATGTCCGATGGCATGAGATAACAATATACGACGACAAGGACCATCATGATCGCTGTGAACATACGGTTGATCCTTATGGATTTGGAATCGACAATGATGTTCTTGTCTTTCTTTTTCATGATGTTGTATATATCATGACCTCCCGCTGCACCTATGGTATGCATGAGTGCGCTGATGGTAGAAATTGAGGCGCATAGAAGTGAGAGTAAGAATAGAGAAACGAACACATTTCCGAATGTGACATCTGCGAATATTTCTAAGACGAATGTTGGTATTATGTAATCTATACCAAGTGTCACATGTTGATATGCGATCTGACCGTATTCATTGAAGAAATACACATTGCTGAGCGCACCACATGTGTATGCGGCTCCTACGATCATGAATATGAATATGGCACCTATTACCATCGATTTGTTTAATGTTTTATCATCCTTTGCAGACATGTATCTTACAGCTAGTTGTGGCTGTGTTATGACACCGATACCGACTCCGAGCAGGAAAGTTGTCACAACCATTAGCCATTCATTGGATCCGAAGTCGGAGAATGAGGTCCATCCGTTGAATCCGCTAAGTGTACCAGTATAATCCCATACATTCTGACTCCATAGATCAGATAACGCTGAATTGGCGGCCGTTACGCCTCCGAGGGTAACATATGTGACAATTAGTATTACCGCCATACCGGCAAACATGATCACTGCCTGTAGTGCATCATTGTACATCACTGCGATTATACCACCGTAAATGACATAGACACCAACAACGACGGCCAGGCCTATCAGGATAAGATCATAGTAATCTGTAAGGCCTGTTATCACAGCAAGAGAGTTGACTCCTCCCTTGAGAACAGCCGCACAATATATGGGCATCATGACGATGATAATGATCGCGGTGAAGGCCCTGATACCTTTTGACTTGTATAGTTTTCCTAAAAGGTCTGCAAATGTCGAGGCTTTGAGTTTTCTGCCAAGTCTTCTTGTGCGTTTTCCGAATAGTGCGAAGGCGACAAAAACTCCAACGAACATGTTGAGGAAACAAAGCCACAACATAGACATTCCGTGAACGGCAGCCTGTCCTCCGAAACCGATTATTGCCGATGCACTCAAGAATGTTGCACCATAGGACAGAGCAATGATGAATGCATTGCTTTTGTTTCTTCCTAGAAGGTAGTCTTGATTGCTCTTTGTGTGTTTATATCCATAATACCCAAGGAATATGGTAACAGCAACGAATATTACCATCATTACCAGGAAAATCGGTATTGATACTGATGTTTCACTCATCGCTCTCTTCCTCTTTATTCTTGTAGTATAGGTAGTATGCAATACACAATATGGTGCACGCGAAACATGCAACGTACGCACCCCAGATCCACGGGTCGGTTATTCCAAAGAAGCTCATTCCCCTCTCTCCCTGTCACGTGCTAACAATTAGCACGGTCTTATGTTTGATTTTGTATATAATGATTTATGAATGAATTTTTGTCTAAGATAATGAATAACCAGAAGATGTTATATATCGACAAACAATAGACCCCTTGTTAGGCTTGACCGGGGAGCTTGGCGTGCCCTACACCCGCAATCGTCAATAGCGGGGGTGACAGCAGGGGGCGGCAACGCTGAACGTTCAAGCTCACAAAGTGACTATGAGATCTTGTCCTGTAGAGTTGGCGTACGTATGTGTGACGGCCGGAGGGTCGTTTTCCTTACGCTAATCGGGGGAACCGGGTCAGGCCCTGACGGGAGCAGCCTTACCTTGAACTACTGACGTTTGCGGGTAAACAGGGTTGAGGATCAATGTGATAAACTTGAGCTGGGATGTGGTGTCCACCTCTGTGGCCTAACGCTTTTATCTTTTAGGTACACACCCAGTTATGATGTCGGTTTTGAAATCGAATAATACTTTGGTCCGGTCTTCATATGTAAGTTTTAATTCTTTAGTATCGTCTATCTTACCTACAACAGCACCAGTGCAAGCCACCGCTTCAAAAAGTTCTATGACCTTACCAGAATTTTCTGGAGGACAGGCAAACACGAATCCACATCCCTGATATGAAAGGATCCATTGGATCAGATCCACGCCTTCAGGTATTGGGATCATGTCTATATCCACCGTACCGCCTTTTTGTGAACTTTCAAGCATCATACCGAGAGTACCGATACAACCGGGATTGCTCATGTCCTTGCCAGAATGTACGAGGTGCATGGCAGCGATCCTGGTCATGACCTCCATCTGGTCCTGAACAAGTTTATCTTCTTTGTTGATGGTGGTGTCCCATGCGTATTTCAATCCATCAGGGTAGTGTCCATCCAGATCCATTACGAATATGATGTCGTCACCTTTTTTTGCTTCAGAACTGAGTATAATGTCACCTTTTGGAACCTTACCTATTATCGCGATGTCGATCGCATTATACTTACAATCCGGGTGTGTATGACCTCCGACAATGGGAACATTGAATTTTTTGACAGCCGTACACATTCCGTTGATTATTTGATTGCAAACTCTGCTTTTTGAAAGTGACATCACATCGACCATTGCCATCGCCTTACCGCCCATGGCGGCAATATCGTTGACATTTACCAGAACAGCATAATAACCTGCAAAGAATGGATCCGTGTTGACAAGTGATTCCATTATGCCATCTGCAGCAAATAAAATGTAATCGTCTCCATAATCGATGGCGGCAGCATCTTCTCCTTCAGAAGCAGCTACCTGTGGAAAGGCAGAGACAGGAAATTTATCCACAATTGTGTGAATAGGCCTTTTTCTTGTGACCCCTGGGAAGTTTTTAATAGCTTCAATAATGGCATCTAAGGTCATAGACCCGCAATGATTGTATAGGATAAAAAGGGTGTTGTCCTTCACATCAATTTGGTTTGTTTTGTTTCCATGACCAAGTGTCTAGAATCTTTGTATTCCAGTATGATATCCGTTAGAACGTCAGAATATATATCTGGATATTCGAATGTGGGTTCATATGCGATCTCTGTCGGAATTATATTTCCATTGCGTTTAAGGATTTTTTTGCATTCTGCAACAGTTTGGCCATCTACGGGCCTCGCATTCACCCTGGAAACACCTGCAAGTTTTAATTCTGATTCAAATATCGGACGTTTGAAGAGGCGTGAGAGAACATATAATATTGTCTCATTAGGTTGGTCAGATATTTTTTTAACTGATCTTTCTACAGATTGATATATCGTATCATTTGTTCCTTTGATCGGTATATATATTTTGGAAGGGGGGATCTCTTTTTCTCTTAGGATATTCATATCCGTCAATGCCCGTAGGTATCCTGTCAGTATGAGACGATGATGTTTTATGCCCTGTGCTTCGAGTTCTTTCGCAAGTGCACTGATGGATTTTCCATCCTTTCCCAATGCTTCGATGACTTTACGATTGAAATCTTTTTCTGGGTTAAACATAGTTATGAGAGATTGTATTCTTAGTTAATAAAACTTAATGTGAATTTGTATATTTTAAATAATTTTGACATTAAATAATGTCTGGATGTCTGTATTGATAACAAATGTGATAACAAAATTGGTAATGTATGAAGGTTAGTATTTTACCAGATCGAGTTCAAAAATTACTATATATGTATGTAGTGTAAACGGTTTGTAAGCCAGCCAACCCTAAGGGTGTCACGGATGGGAATCAAACACCGGAGACCGCGCTTGCACAGCATAAGATCAGTTGTCCCGAGGAATACCGCGATTTTTCTTGGGCAATATCCCCCAGCTGATTGAAGGTCTCCTTAACTCTTCTCAGATCACTATTGAGATTATCACAAGTATGAACATCATCCATACTGCCATCGACACGTAACTTGTGATCCTATCTGCAATTGCTTCACGTCTTTGACGGTCCTTTAGACCAAACTTTTCGAGGAGCCAATCGATACCTCCAAGGAATATGAATCCACCGTCGAACGGTACTGCAGGTATGGCATTGGAAACACCCAATATTATGTTCAGCCAGAATATCCAATAGAATAGGCTGCATATCCACCAGAATACATCTGCATCTCCGGGAACATCATACCACCATTGGCACGATGACGGCATAGGTGAGAATCCGCTGAAGGGACCGGAGATGTAACTTATGGCAGATGTAGCATAGTCTGTTACGGTCTCGTCGCTGTAGAAGGGATTCCTTGCGATATCTAATACTTCATTGGGCGTTTTGAAGCTCATTCCAGATGTTGTTGTGCTTATACCAAGGTATCCTACAGATCCATTAGAACTCAACGTTGTAGTAACGGTTTCAACTTCTCCTTCCGAGGTCATGTATTCTATCACGACATCTTCACCTGAATGCGTGGACTTCATATAGTTACTGAATTGATTAGCGGTATACAGTGCGGTTTTTCCTTCACTCGAGGTGAGTGACAGTATGTAATACCCTGCTTCCAATCCAGCAGTATCTGCCGGAGAGCCTTCAACAACTTTTTCAATATAGACTCCCCAAGTAATGACTGCAATACCTGTGGAATTTTCAGTTATGTAATTAACTGTAACTGTATCTCCTGGATACCATGTATATGTAGTGGTGTAGTCGTAAAGTATTATCTCTTGTCCGTCCACAGTATCTATTATTGCTCCTGCCGGGATTCCGTTCTCATAAGCTTCTGAGTTCGATGTCACACCATACACCGCTGCTTGATCGCCGTATGGTGAGGATATCCCGCCTAACATTACAACCGCGAACAACATGAACGCTATCGATCCAACGATAAAGTTGGTTGCGATTCCTGCAGCATACAGATGAAGTTTGACTTTTCTTGTTGCTTTTCCAACATCTTCTTCATTTGGCTCTACGAATGCACCCATAGGAACGACAAGGTGCAAAAGCCCTGTTGAATCCACACGCATACCGTTGGAAGCTGTTTGCATGCCGTGCGCCAATTCATGAAGGCATACAGCAACGATCAGACCTATTATTCCGAATCCGATCGGTAGCAATGGATTGATACCGGGTATTGCAAGAGCATATTGTATTCCTAACCCTTCAGATTTTAATGTTGAAGGTAGATTCAATAAACCTACTATCAGGATATACATTATCACAATCATTAATATGAAAGAGAGAACGAGGGATAATGCTCCAAAAAATCTCCAAAATCTATTATATTTGGAATATTTGTTAATGAGTCTCATTCCCAATTTGGTCCTTAACATTATAGCAGGACCGTATTTTTTGAGACCGTATTTCTCTGCTTTTGGAGAATATCGTACCCAGAAATAGAACGGTACATAGATTATTGCCAATATGAGCAAAACAAGGTACGCCAGTTCCATTTCTCCCATTCCCCAATCAGAGTAATGCTTATCCCTATAAAAAATAATTCAGGGTTTTATTATCTCTATATCGGTCTTGTTATAGTCGTATATGATCTTTTTTGCCCATTTTAATTTTTTGAGCTTCTTTTCAGGATCACAGTTACTTTTTTGACCAGGATTATCAAAATCAAAACCTTCCAGTAGTATTTTTTTGGCCCCATAATGTTTGGCAAGGCATACTGCACGGTCACCGTCCGTGAAACCTCCAAAATTCAATACTATCGTATCAGGCTTTGATTGTGTTGTAAGTATGACTGGTCCTTTGAATCTAGATGCGTACATAAGGATGGCCGTATGGTTGTCGCCATGTGCGTGTAACAACGAAATTGTACCATCTTCACTGGCCTGTATTTGAGGAATTATGTCGCCATCCAGGTCTGTCACAATTATATCAGGTATTATCTTCATACGGAGTAGTTTTGAGACTGCCGATCCTGACGCAATGAACGTCCCTATCGGTTTGAGATTTTCAATGTCCTTTTCAAGATTGTCTGAATTTCCAAATACAGTGACCTCGGTACCGATGATCTTGGTAAGTTCCTCTTCATCCATCAGGTCACAATTGACGGTGACCATCTTTAGGATCCTGACCGAGGTCTCATCCATTCCTTTATCGTATCCCATATCCTCAAGGATCTGGTTGTATATTGGTTCCCAATCACTGTACTGCATCTTCATCCAGCCTATTGTCTCTTATATAGAATTGCTTTATATAACGAAGGATCGCAGCCCCGATAAACGCAATAAGGATCCCTGTAGCGATCTCAAACGTATATGTGGTAGGATTGACAACACCGATCTTCAAATAATTTAGCAGTATGTCCAGAGCCCCCATGCATATAAGTCCCAGTGCTGCAAGATTTATGCATGATGTGAAATGACTGATCTTTATCGTATTATTTCTGAGATATGAATCCAACATATCTCCCGCGATATAGATCATCATGCCGAATATTATGAACCACATAACTGAGTATATGTACCATATGATGATTTGTGAAATACGATAGATATATATGGTTTCGAGTGCAAAGTATCCGTAAACAACGCCTGCGGCCATTATTATTATGGATACCATTGTGAAGGTAACAGAAACGCTCCCGGATTTGAATCTACTCATCCATTTTTTTTGCCATTTGGAGATCCAATCAGGTATGTTGTATGCATAAAGCATAAAGAAAAATCCAATCAGGAAAACCACCAATGGGGTCGTAATTGAGAACAGTTCGGAATTACCTGCATACACAGAGAATAAGCCTGGAATAAGATATACGAGGGATATCAGAACGATGACCCATCCTATAGGGGCTAAAAATCTTTTTTTCTTGGCAGGATCGCTCAAAATCTTTGAAAAAATGTAAACTGTCCCCTCTATTCCGGGTGCTTGCTTTACATAGACCTTTCTGACCGAATCGATATGAATACGGGATGATATTATTGGATAAACGTATTCATCCTCTGCCCCGTCACCAACAAGTATTATGCAGTCTGGTTTGACCTTATCGAGGACCTCTTCGAGTTCTTCGACGATAGCTGCATCTGATCTGTAACCAACTTTTTGATTTCCACAGATCAGTGCCACCTCTACATTGCTATTCCTATCATTGTGTAGATCCTTGTAGATGTTTATTGCCGCATAAAGGGCATTGATATCAGAATCTTCAGGGTCAGCTATTCCCAGGGCAGTTGCCGCTATTGAACAGTCTTGGACACCTATCACAGGTGACTCAATACCTCCTTTGACTCCAAAATCATCATCCCTGTCCACAACAAGGATCAGCGTTTTTTTCATTGTTTTTACATCACTTCATTGGTATTTAAGTTTCATTCTGTTATAACATTTGGAGTTGGACCTTATTGGCAGACTCCTTGGTTGGCATATCGATTTATTGTTTGGATATTTTGATTATTTGATTATTTCAGAGTAGAATTATATGATCGCCCCGACACATTTATTTCTAATCATCGTCGCCTATTATGGATTCGCCTCGTGAAACTATATGTTTGCTGTAGTTAAAATCAACTTTTTTTGTATAGACATCATTCATGGTTAAACAAGATTTATTAACGTTATCTTGCATGAGATACCATGGATGTAATTTGGCATGGGCATTCGTGTTTTGAACTACAAGGTAATGAAATTACTATTGTTCTGGATCCCCATGATGGAAAATCCATTGGAATAAAACCTCCCATGTGTTCAGCAGATATCGTGTTGATGTCGCATGCACATTCGGATCACAGTGCTTTTAAAATTGTAAAGGGAAACCATACTGACATTCTTGGTCAAGTGGGTGAATTTGAGGTCAAAGGCATTAAAATAAAAGGGTATCCTTCATTTCACGACGAGGAATCCGGTGCCAAACGCGGATTGAACACGATATACAAATTCAGAATGGATCATATGACATTCTGTCACTGTGGGGACATAGGCGACATACCTTCTCAGAATGTTATCGATGATCTTCAGGACGTCGATATATTATTTGTCCCAGTAGGAGAGGTTTTTACGATTAGCCTCGGTAAATTGGATAAATTCATAAAGATGATAAATCCAAAGATAATTGTTCCCATGCATTATAGGGTGGGGGGGCTTACTCAACCGATAGATACAATCGATGACTTTCTCGAATATATAGACAAAGATTCTATAATATTCGTAGGTAACGAAGTCGATCTAACATCGGATGATGTAAGTGAGTTTATGGGATGCTGGGTGTTCGACCGTTAGGTCAGAACAGATTCAGTCCATCCTCGATTTTACCCATTTCTATTGGTGTGGTCAAATCTCCGATAAGTGCACCTTTGCTATTGGCAAGTATTCCGGCGCCCAGGTATCTTATACCGTGATTGACGGATGCTCTCCTCGCCTCTACTTTCAGTACATCTTGGATCAGAGCCATTTCCTCATCTGTTACATCTGGGTTACAAACACATCCTTTGTTTGTTACACAACATACAGACCCTACTGTGTTGCAACCTGCTATAGAGGCCTTCACAACTTCTACACCAAGGGTTTCTCTGATTGTCCGTTCTGCATTGGTTCCGATATCGGGACTGATGATCGCACCGTGATCATTAGCAAGGATATTGTTTCCGGCTGCATTCATCTTATCTTCAATCGTATCCACTGGAATGTGTTCTCTGATAAAGGAAAGTTCTTTTTCCTCTGTCAGATTGGAGACGATCGCTCCATAAGAGTTCATGGCGACCAATGAACCGACCACATATGAGCCGGCCACGGTCGTCATGAATGGTTTGACCTCCAATATCTCCTCAAGATCCTTCATGAATTCAAGAGAAGCATCGCAAGCGACGAAGCCGAGGCTCTCGTTCACTACTGCGTACACCCCAATGTTGGGATTGCCGGCATATCTCGAGAGTCTCATCATTCGAATCACTCTACTAGGGAAACTTCTACAAGTCCGTCGTCGAATTTGACGGCCTTGATAGTTACCTTGGAGGGAGGGTTACGAATTCCGTTCTCCCAGATTTTCTCATTCAAAGAAGCATCGATCCAGACATTGTCCTCGTCGACCTTCATGTGCCTCATGACGAATTCCCTAACCTCTTTCACCGCACGAGCCGATCTCTTTGTGCGGGGAGCCTGTTTTGTCTTCCTCAGGGGGACGACCATGATTCTCTCTATCTCATCAGCCATATATTTCCCTCCTCACTCTTTCAGTTTACCCATGCGCCACGACCTTCTTTTTGGGTGGCGAAGGAATTGTCTGTTTGTTCTAAGCATGACCCACGCGGGAACACGGCGGTTCTGCTTTATTTTCTTGTTCAGCCTGCCTTTCATGGCTGCCGGTTTAGTGCTTGACATGTGTTTATCTCCTCTCAATAGTGATCTCTCTCTTACGAGGTATGATCTTCTGAAGAATTTCTCTTAACATGGCGTCTGTAATGACTCCCTGAAGCCTGCCGCTCTGTGCAATCTGTATGAGCTGCATCTCCACAGCGTTGGCTTGTTCGGGATTCGCAAGTTTGATGTTTGCGAGTCTGTCCCGTGCCTCTGGAGTTAGGATCTGCCTGAGAATGGCCTGCTTCTGCATCTCAAACTGTTTGGCTTTTTCTTCTTGTGCAGACTGATTATTTTGCTGCTGTTGGACTTCAGCCATTCTTTTTTGTCTAAGTGCTTCTAATTCAGGGTCTTCCATGTAAGTTCACCTTCAGTTCTTTTTCATCTCGTCAAAGACCTCTTTCGCAGTGTTGTCAAGGAGTGACTGTCCTGCTGGGCTGATTGCACGGCCCTGCTTGTCTTTGGATACAAGGTATCCAGCGGATTCAAGCTGCATCATGCACTTTCTGGCGATATTGCGGCTTCCTTTGACTGCCCTGTTAGGCATAGATCCTTTGTCTGCAAATCCTCCGTATTCAGCGGCTAATTTACTGGATCCCATTGGACCTTTTACATAAAGCTTCCTAAGAATGGAGGCAGACCTTGTGTACCACCAATCATCCTGTGTAGGCGCTCTTTCCGTGTGCCTGCCTGTTTTTGCATACTCTGCCCAGTCAGGAGGCGCGATCTTATCGTTCTCCTTTAGTTTCTGAGCTGTCTTGAGTATAAGTTGCTCAGCAGGAACATCATAGACTGTTACCATTGTAATTCCTCTTTGAATCACCCGAATTCGACTGTATTATGGTCTTTTCGAGCAATAACGAACAAAGGTATGCCTGGTCACATATAAAAGCATTGCTGAATACAAATATCAAAAACTTCAAATTCCGCACATTCGGCTCACGCCCCTGTACGGCCTGCGGAAGAAAATCCCGCCACGGCAATGAATGGATAAACATCCGTTCACTGACATCCGTGAATGCAACAACTAGTTGATAGTATTTGAATTCATCGAAAAGGAAAACACGATATGTGTAAAATAGTAGAGAATATATTATCATTTTATGGAAGGAAGTAAATTTTGTACCCAGTGCGGTGCAAGTATAAAGGAAGATGATACCTTTTGTCCAGAATGTGGTCATCAGGCCGGAGAGACCTCCGAATTTGCAGCAGAATATGAGGCAAAGAAGAAATCTGACATTGCGAACAATGCAAAAAATTACACACTTGCAATAGTGATACTCTGTGCAGCATGGGGAATCTTCGCATTGTATGATGGTTTGAGTATGGCCTTAAATGTCGATACTCTGATACAACAATTGAAAGACTCTGATGTCTGGGAAACTGTATTGCAGTACATGACAGAACAGCAATTCAGAGATCTTATCGCGACTTTGGGGTATGTGTTGGCTGCCAGTGGAGTATGTGCACTTATCGCTGGCTTATTGGTAGGTCTTAAGAAATTCTACATGGGAGCGGTCATTGCATGCTCAGTAGCATCGGTTCTGGGACTTGTCGTGATAGTTGGTGTATTTGGATTTGTTGTGGTATATCTGATAACAAAGACCAAAGGTGTGTTCACTAATTGAAAGATTGGACACTATTTTAAATTTAAAATAAATTTATGGCCCCTTCGGGGGCCAAATTATTTACCAATTTTTAGCACGTATCTCGAAGAATGGTTGGGGATGCTTACAAACAGGGCATATGGCTGGAGCCTCTGTGCCTACGTGAAGATATCCGCAATTCTTACATTTCCATACACACACATGGTCTTTCTTGAAAACTTTTCCATCTTGGACATTTTTTATGAGATCCAAATATCTTTCTTCATGTGTTTTTTCGACATTTGCGACTGCTTGGAATAGATTGGATAATTCTATGAATCCTTCTTCCTTCGCGGTTTCGGCGAAATGCTTATACATATCAGTATATTCATAATTCTCGCCAGCAGCAGCATCCTTCAGGTTTTGGACAGTCTCTGGTATACAGCCGTTGTGTAATGCTTTGAACCATAGTTTTGCATGTTCTTTTTCGTTCTCAGCAGTTTCTAGAAAGATGTCTGCTATCTGTTCATATCCTTCTTTCCTCGCCTGCGACGAATAATACGTATATTTCGTTCTAGCTTGACACTCACCCGCAAATGCGGTCAATAAATTTGCTTCTGTTTTAGAGCCTTTTAGTTCCGTATCAATCACCTTCAGGCCAGGTATGGTGTTTGATTTAATTAAGGTAGCGCTTAAGTCATTTTCGAGAAAACAATCCTTTTTTGACATTCCCATTCTTATCGAATTTTTTCTTCAACAAAAGATCATAATTTTTTCTAGCCGATATGTTACCAGGATCGATTCTGAGAACTTCTTCTAATTCGATTTTTGCTTTTTCAAAGTCCTTGAGGTCCATGAGAAGAAGTACTGCATAATTCTGATGATATTCGCATTTATTGGGGGATAAAGATATCGCTTTTTCGTAGAATTCTGCCGACATTTTAAAGTCTAAAAATTGATTCCTCAAGAATCTGGCATATGCGTTGTATATTTCCGAGCTCGGTTCTAATTCAATGACCTTCTCATATCTTTTTTTTGCTGCATCGCGATATTTCTTATCTTTTGACAGTATGGAAAGAGATGCCTTGAGAGCCTCGAGATTATCTGGCTCCAGATCTAGAATTATATCCATTTCCATATCGCCGTATCCTTCATCGTTCAAATTAAAATATGCAATATTGGCCAACAGAAGTCTTGGTTTTGTGTTATGAGGGTCCGTCTTAAGGTAGGATTCGAGTGTCTCAGCGGCACCCTTAGGGTTACCACTTTCAACCTGTTTCTTCGCTTTTGACATTGCATCATATGCCGGGTCGCTCATGTGGACCGTGAATATTGTGCAAGTTAATATTATTGACTAAAAATAGTGGAAAGAAGTTTGAAAAAAAATTGTTATGTTTAAAATATCACTTTTTCTTCTTGTTGAAGCAAAGGAACCAATCGAGACAATATTTATTGGAGTCTTTGTTCTCGACGCGTTCTTTTGCGGTACCGCAGGACCCAGCAGTTGGGATTATTGTGTCGTCTCCCGGCATCCATCCGCACGGAGTAGCACAGCTTTCTTTATCCGCGGTCTGAAGTGCAGCAAGCACTCTCTTCATTTCGTCGAAGTTCCTTCCACAAGAAAGTGGGTAGTACATGATCAGTCTTATGGTTCCTTTGGGGTCAATAAAGAAAACAGCTCTTACAGCCTGTGTATTGGATTGTCCCGGTTGGATCATACCATATTTCTTAGCCACATCCATGCGAATATCTTCGATCAGAGGGAATTTCACTTCGATATTTTTCATTCCATTCCATTCGAGTTCCTGTATCTTTCTAAGCCAAGCAATGTGTGCGTACAGTGAGTCAACGGAAAGACCTACAAGTTCGCAATTCATTTCTCTTAGTTCTTCAGCTCTGTGTGCGAACGTCATGAACTCCGTAGTACATACCGGAGTGAAATCTGCAGGGTGGGAAAAAAGAATGACCCATTTTCCTTTGTAGTCGTGTGGGAAGTTGATCTCGCCTTGCGTGGTCACAGCCTTGAATTCAGGTGCTTTGTCCCCTATTAGGGGCATAATGTTACAATCTTCACTCATATGTTTACCTCCTTATTCCGTCAAAGGATATGTTGATATGGTTTTGCTGAATATTTAAGTATTGGCTTAAGCAAAATTGATCGATTTTAGTTGCGTGTAGATTCGGTTTTGTGACATCTTTTGCAGTCATTACAACAGTCGCAGCCTTTACAACGTTTTTCAGAATGGCATATACAACGTTTTTTCAATGAGCAGTTTTCCATTGTGGGGTCACATGGTATCCTCACAATTTCTGTCAAATTATTCAAATATGAGGAGATCTCGTGTAATTTGTCACAGTTTACTTCATATTGAATGAAATATCCACACTTTTTGCCCGTAACCAGTCCACAGTCGCGCAAAACTTTCAAATGCTGAGATATTGCAGCCTCGGAAATATCCAATCTTTTTGCTATTGCCCAAGCACAAAAACTATACCTAAGCAATAATTCGACGATCGACCTGCGTGTCTCATCAGACAATGCTTTCAAACAGAGATCAAGATCGTTCAAGTTATCACGATGAATTTGCTAATATACTGTTCGGATAAAAAATAATGCTTCAATTTTTGTTGCGATACTTACGCTCATAATAACTAGTGACAATACCATTTTTGAATCCGGTGTAGAAATGATTCACATAAATATATGATGTGAAAGCTGAGATAAGTCCCATGAACAGTACATATCCTATGTATGTCACGAGTATCCGTGAAAAATCCATTCCCAAATAAGCTGAGAGCATAAGGATCATCATGATGAATGTGATCGCAAAAAATCCCTGATATAATCTGCTTTTCATTCCTTTCCACAAGTAGTAAGGTCTCGCTTGGGATTTTACATACGCGCCAACTGATTTCATTATGCTCCATGGTATGACCAATGTAGAAAGGAACAATGAAAGCATCACCGCGATGACCAGCATCTCATCGAGAGGCATCTCTGTCAGGAAGAATGGATTGAGGAAGATATATGAGCATATTACAATTCCTAGTAGGAATAGGCTCATGAACACATTAAAGAATAGTTCTTTATTGAATTTGTCATCATCCATCTGTGGATCAAGATCCACTTCTTCTACATCAATGATGTCAGGTATGCGAAACATCCCATATGTGAATCTTTTCTTTTTCGAATCGTCTTTCTTTGATGTCTCGATATATCTGAATATACGATACAGGTAACTTCTAAAATATCCGACCATCACAGATATCACGCCAATGCTGACAAGATATATCGCGATAAAGATTGAATATACCGCAACTGTAATACTTATGAACGAAACATTACCTCCGAATATATCGAAGAATTTGATCAGAAATACGCTGGGATAGAAACCCTCTCCAGCAATGAAAAGTACAAGTCCGATCAACATTGGTCCGATTATGAATATCAGGATATTGACCTTATAATTCGTCACTCCCCTATCCATCATGAAACAACAGCAAAAGCCTAACATGCAGAATCCAAAGACAAATCCTAAACAAATAGCATAAACCAATTGTGTGATCGTAGAGGAATTTGTTAAAATTATCACTAGTATGACTAAGAATACGCTTATTATCAGGAAAAGAGGGAAACGTCTGATTATAAAATAATCTAGTTTATCCTGTTTGGACATCTTTTCACGAGGCATATTTGTTTTGGACCTTATGTTGAACGGAATGTTCGATGCGTAACGGAGTTTTATGCGGTTCTTATCCACGGGGTGCCATAGGATTACCTTTTTATTAGTTTGTCCCCAAAAGGCTCGATAATTATAATATCGTTGAATCAATGTCCATGTATGGTCGAGCAGAAGGGTCTGAAGAATAGAGGTTATCTGCATTCCGATGTCGATGATAGACGTAATGCGGTAGAAAAATTCACAGGGACCACTCTTGAGAGCATCTCCAAATATTGTTTCAGTTCGGAGAAGGCCTCAAAGAATGTTGAGAATATGATTGGAGCGGTCCAGATACCGCTTGGATATGCTGGACCCGTTAAAGTAAATGGCGAATTCGCAAAGGGGGAGTTCCTCATACCGCTTGCGACCACAGAGGGAGCACTCATAGCTTCCATATCAAGGGGAATGTCGGTCATCAATGATGGTGGAGGGGTCAACACCTTGGTCCTCCAGGATATGATGACAAGAGCTCCTGTTTTTCGTGTCAGAGATATAAAACACGCTAAGGAAACTGTTGATTGGATAGAGAACAATATTGACCTACTCGATCAGGCAGTATCGGGGACGACAAGTCACGGCAAGCTCCACGATGTTGAATCTTTCATCGACGGACGGGGACTTTATCTCAGATTCTCTTTCAATACTGGAGATGCAATGGGAATGAATATGGCCACCATCGCAACGGAAGCAGCATGTGAGGTCATACAAAACAATACAGGTGCCGAAATGGTCTCCGTTTCTGGAAATCTCTGCAGCGATAAAAAGGCCGCAGCGATCAATCTTATCAAAGGACGCGGAAAAAGTGTTGTTGCAGAGGCCAAGATACCAAAAGATGTGGTTGAGAACAGGCTTCATACAACAACGGACCTCATCGTCGAGATAAACTATAGGAAGAATCTCGTTGGCAGCATACTTGCTGGTACTTTGGGAGCTAACGCACATGCGGCAAATATGGTAGCCGCCATGTATCTAGCAACAGGACAAGATCCGGCCCAAGTGGTTGGCGGTAGCATGTCCATTACAACATGCGAGAATGTGGATGGCGACCTTTACATATGTGTGAGGATGCCCACCGTTGAAGTCGGTACGGTCGGAGGCGGTACAACACTCCCCTGTCAGTCGGAAGCATTGAGCATGATGGACTGTTTAGGTGAAGGTAAATCCAAAAAATTATCAGAGCTAGTAGCAGCAACCGTATTAGCAGGAGAATTATCCACGCTTGCCGCTCAGGCTTCTGGACAGTTGGGAAAGGCGCATAAGGAACTTGGACGCTGATAAAATGCCAGTTATTAATTTCAAATATGATGACCTCTGCGGTCTGATGGGAAAAAAGGTCCCTCAGGAGACCCTAATTGATAAAATACCAATGATCGGTGCTGACATGCACGATACTGAAGGTAATGAGAATGAGATGTCTGTCGAATTCTTTCCAGATCGTCCAGATCTATTCAGTGTGGAAGGTCTGGCAAGAGGCATGAGGGCCTTTTTGGATATAGAACCAGGACTCAAGACATATCCTGTAATTAAGACGAATATATCTGTCACTACAGATTCCAAGGTCACAAAAATAAGACCGTATTTCTTATGTGCAGCAGTATTCGATGTTGAAATATCGGACGAATTTCTTAGATCGATGATGGAGCTTCAAGAAAAACTTCATATCACCATAGGAAGGAAAAGAAGCAAATTCGCAATAGGTATACACGATTTGGATAAGGTCGAGTCGCCTTTCACATATACGGCTTTAGAGCCTCACGATATAAGATTCGTTCCTCTTGCCAAGACTGAGGAGATGGATCTTGCAGAGATATTGGTGAAGCACGAGAAGGGAATGGCATATGCGCATCTTCTTGATGGGTTAGAAGAATATCCTGTGATACTCGACAAGAATGGGAATGTCCTTTCATTTCCACCAATAATCAACGGTTCTCTGACCACCGTCACCACCAAGACACACAATCTGTTCATAGATGTGACTGGAATGGATAGAAAAGCTGTGAAGGGTGCATTGGATATCGTTGTCACCGCACTCGCGGAGCGTGGCGGCATTATCGGAACTGTCGATATGAAAGGTAACGAGAACTGTACCTCTCCTAATCTTGATCCTCTGACAAGGACCATATCATCAGCCGCATGTCAAAGATTTATCGGCGTAAAGCTGGGGAACGACGGCATCATCAGATCGCTCAAGAGAATGGGAATGGATGCCAGTGTTGATCCAAGGGATCAGGATGCGATAATCGTCAAATATGCTACCACAAGACTTGACATAATGCATGATGTCGACTTATTCGAGGATGTTGCCACAGGATACGGATTTGAGAAATTTGGAAGTCAGTATCAGGTCAATCAGACCATAGGGCATCTCAGTGCCGATACAACATTCTCTGAAAGTATCAAGGATATAATGGTAGGTCTGGGTTTTACTGAAGTAATGACCCTCACATTGAGTAACGAAAAAGATGAATTCGAGATCTCAGGTCTTCCGAAAATAGAATCTGTGAAGGTGACCAATCCTATAACCGAGGAACACACGTGCCTAAGATCGTATCTTATGCCCAGTCTTATGAGAATATTGAGGCACAACAAACACCGCGATCTTCCTCAAAGGATATTTGAGGTAGGTTATGTCATAAAGGATAACAAGACCGTTCTGCATCTGTGTGTTCTTGCCACTGCATCGAAGGCATCATTCACAGAGATTAAGTCCATTGCCGAGGCCGTATTGAGAGAGACCTCCACAGAGCACACACTCTCGGTGTGTCCTTATACAACGTTCATCAACGGAAGAGGAGCATTCGTCAACATAGATGGCAGTCCGGCAGGAGTCTTTGGAGAGATATCTCCTAAAGTGATAACAGATTTTGATATGAACCATCCTGTCATGATGTTTGAGATAGACCTCACGCCAATAATATCAAAAAAAGCAGGGAAAATGTTCTGATAACATGAACGTAGGGGATTCGTTTCCGCAATTTGTTCTCAAGGATGAGGACGGAATGGAAGTAGACAGTAATATGCTGAAAGGTATACGTTACGTCATATACTTCTATTCCAAAGATGGCACAGCGGGATGCACAAAAGAGGCTTTAGACTTCACAGGAAATTATGTAAAATTCATGTTCAGGAACATACCTGTATTCGGTGTAAGTAAAGATTCTCCTGAAACACACAAGAAGTTCAAAGAAAAGAACGATCTGAAGATAAAATTGCTAAGTGATCAGGATCACAACCTTATGAGTAGAGTGGAGGCTTGGGGCCCTAGGACAATGTATGGCAAGGTCACCGAGGGTGCCATTAGATCCACATTCATAATTGGCAAGGATGGGAATATAGAAGCTGTTTGGAAAAAAGTAAAAGTAGATGGCCACGCAGACATCGTTCTTGCAAAAGCTCTGTCATTGTATAAGGATTTATGAATTGAGCATTTTGTCCATTTCTGCAAGTATCTGATCTGCATTGCCTAATATGAATTCATCGCAAAGATCCTTAATTGGGGCATCTGGGTCTGTATTCACAGCAATTATCTTTTTTGCCGAACCTATTCCTGCCTTATGCTGTATGGAACCAGATATTCCGAATGCGATATACACGTCCGGAGCTACATTACGTCCGGACTGTCCTACCTGTCTATTCTGAGGCATCCAGCCCTTATCCACCAATGCGCGCGAACAGGATACCGAAGCTCCGATCTTGGCAGCTATCCTCTCAGCTACGGCAATGGATTCTTTTTTTATGCCCTTTCCAAGCGATATCAGGATCTTAGCTTTTGAGATATCTGATTCGATCACTTTTTTTCTTTCAGATGAGATGATATCCTTTAGATCATTGTTGGTTGCTTGACGATACATCACTGTTCCTTTTCTTCCTATCTGCGGTTGAGGCATTGGAAAAGTTCCGGGGCGTACAGTTGCCATTTGTGGAAAATTGCTGCAGGAGATGGTGGCAATTATATTACCTCCAAAAGCAGGTCTGGTCATTAAAAGGGCCCTTCCATTCATGCTAAGTTCGGTGCAATCGGCAGTCAGTCCTGTAGCCAGTATGGCAGCAACTCTTGGAGCAACCTCCCTTCCTCTCGATGTCCCACCGATCAATATAACAGCAGGATTTATGCGGTTCGCCACATCTGCTATTGCATCAGCATATGCTTCTGGATGATATGTGGCAAGGGTCTTGTCCTTTACATGATAAAGCGTGTCTATACCATAGGCGAATATGTCGTCATAAAGCATTTTTACATCATTATCTCCAATGATAATTCCGATCGTACGGGAATCGCTAATGTTCTTGAGTTTACCTATAAGCTCTATTGATACATCGACGACCTTTAGTTTATCGTCTATTATTGATGTTTCAATCCACACGAGATTGTCTTCTGCTGTGGATTGATTTAGGTTATATTGTTGGAGCATTCCCGGTGGCAGACCGTTCTCATTATTGGTCCCACAAGATCCTCCGCTGGAACATGTGCTGCAATCGCTCATTTGATCCCCTCCAATATGTGTTTGGCCGCCGTTGATGGATCGGTGCCATCAATTATTGTGCACTTATGTTCGGATTTTGGAGAATATGAGTATACTATCTTTGTTTTCGATCCTTTGAGGCCTACAGAAAATATACCTAATCCCAAAGATACGCGGTCTAAGGTCTGTATCTCTTTTTTTGCCGCTTCCAAATGCATTGATATTGAAGGCAGACGACGATTGAGGTCTCCTTGAGAAACAGAGATCAGAGACATATGCGGAAGTTTGCATGTGCGTATCTCATCACCGTAATTTTGTATCACGGTCATACCAGTAAGATCTCTTGAGATCCCTTCTACATAGTAGAACTGTGGTATGCATAGCATCCTTGAAAGTTCTGCTGGCACTTGTGCAGTATCTCCATCTGCTGCTTGTTTACCGCAAAATATGTGGTCATAATCAGGTGCGATCTTATTGACGAACGCCGTCAGTGTCCTGGATGTTGCGTATGTATCCGCACCTGCAAATGCCTTATCCGACAGCAGATATGCTTCATCCGCACCTAGTTCCAGACATCTTAGCAATGCTTCTTTGGCCTGCAAAGGACCCATTGTTACTGCGACTATACGATCCTCATTATTTTTTATTCTATTGATCATATCCAGTGCATATTCGCAATATGGATCCAATATCGATGGTACGCCAGTTCTTATGAGGTTGCCGTTCTCATCGACGTTGATCATTGTAGTATCTGGAACTTGTTTGATCATAAGTAAAAATTTCATCTTACCACCATGTTTCCGGGGTTCAGTATCCATTTTGGGTCCAGGACATTCTTGATCTCTTTTATTTCATTGAGTCCTTTTTCTCCATACATCATCGATATGTATTCTATTTTCAATTTACCGATGCCGTGTTCAGCACTAGGGGAGCCATTCAGCGCAATTGCTTTAACAGCTAGTTTCCGGTAAGCCTCTTTGGCACGGTTTATATCATCCATATTCTTCAATATGATCTCTACATGAAGATGCCCGTTTCCGATGTGTCCGAATATCACATATTCCAGATCGTACGTGGCAAGGACCTCCCTGTAATAATCCATCATTGTATCCAGATTTACAAGAGGAACGGACATGTCGGTGCCCATCTTATGCATGCCTGGATTCCCTCCTTTCAACGATGCGACATAATCGAATATGGATTGAGGTACTGAATGTCTGAACGCAAAGAACCTCTGTCTATCTTTTAATTCATGCCCGCACCAGCTGTTTTCCAGAGACCCGTTGTGTCTGGATGCTATTTGATCTATCTGTAAATAGCGATCTTCAATTTTTTCATCATATGGAAGATCGAAGAAAACTGCAGAACCAGCATTATCTGGAAGATCAGGCATATCAGTGAACTTGGGATCCTTCCTTCTGGATGCTCTGATAAGATCCAATGATCCTGTATCAAAAAATTCTATAAATTCAGGGTGAATCTCGGACTCAACGAATTCTTTTACGAAATCGTAAGCATTTTGGTCATCTGGAAAGAAAATAATGCTGGACATAAGGGGATGCCAAGGTGCAAGATATATGTCTGCTTCAGTAATAACTCCAAAAATTCCTTCACTTCCAATAAAGACATCCACAGCATCCACATCTTTCGATGTCATGATACCTGTAGCATTTTTTATTCCAAGTCTAAAATCATATGTGGGTACCTTGATCATTACACCATTTGAAAATATGATCATGCCGTCCTTTGCTTTCAATTTATCACGTTCGAGATCGAGTACATCTCCGTTTGAAAGCACGATCCTAATGCGTTTGACCCAGTTTCTTGTTGGACCATATTTGAATGTCCTTGGTCCTGATGCATTTGTTGAGATGTTTCCTCCGATGGAACCATTGAGTTCGGTTGGGTCAATTGGGTAAAATAGTTCTGAATTCTTTGCAATATCAATAGCTCCTTCAGATAATTCTTTGAGACCATCATATGATCTCTTTCTGATGAGGTCATTCAATCCATTTATTGTAACAGCTGGTTGAAGTCTTACATAAACGCCTTTTTCATTGCTTCCAATCCCGATGACCCTGTTCATTTTTTCAAGGGTCATGACATCTCCCCCGTTGGGAACTGCTCCGCCACATACTCCAGTGCGCATTGCGGATATTGTTATCGTCCTTCCTGAAGCTGAGGTCTTTTTGAGAACTTCAATAACCTCGGATTCGTTTGTAGGCATATACAGGACATCTGCTGTACCTGTCATTTTGGATTCATCCGTCAAATAAGGGGAGGTTTTTTCCAAATTTTTGGATATCAACATATCATTCATCCCATATACGAGGAATCATAGCTGCCATCACAGACTGTTCTGTTAATGTCTTTCTGTCAATAAGACCTTTACTAAGAAGGCCTATTGCTCCTTGTTTTTGCCCAATATCCATGTTCCCATATATCTGGTGTACAGCTTCTCCAACAGTATACCCGTCACGGACCAATTTTGCGATCGCATCAGGATATTTGAAGCCCATTCCCGTACCAATCGTCAATTTTCCTTCACGATCAAGTATTGCACAGTATTGAAAATCATATAGTCCATCCGGCATTTCAAAGACTCCTGCCTCTATACCTACTGCGATATCATGAGAACCTAAAGAATTCTTAGCCCTGTTTATCGCACCCTGACGTGTCTCCATTTCAAAAGGTTGAGGTGAAACGCCACTGTCTGCAGCTATGGCAGTTATTTTTACATTTTCAAATATGCGTTCCATAACTGAACGCACAGCCTCTACTTTTACATGATTTGCAGAACCGACAACAATGTCCGGAACGTCTATTTTGCCATTTTTTGCATATTTGCCTTTTAAAATATCACTTGCATTGATTTTTTTTCCATCAGATGCTTTGATGATGGGGACGGTGACTATATTCAAAGGTTTGATCCCTCTATTTATTCTATCATTCCTTATCTTTTCGGCATTGTGAAATGTTTCGGCAGACACTACAAGTACGTCAACTGTGTCCATTTCTACAGGACCATATAGATTGTCGATCACACTCAAAGTGTATGGTTTCCCCAAAGTGTCCAGATATTTTTTTAGATTGACTTCTCTGATATACAGCGGTACTGTGTCGTCTCTGTTCTGGGATGCCATTATGTCAGAGGTTATTCCCACTAGGACAGAATCACCTAATTCAAATGCTTTATCGATGAGTATTTTATGACCATCATGTAGAACATCGAATGTACCGGCCACAGCCGCTTTCATGATATCACAGTCCGATCATGGCGATCACGACAACAGTGATCGTAACGATCACTATCCAAATTATCATGAGTTTTCTTATTTTCTTTTTAGCATCTGCTCCGGCCGATTCTTTACAACTATCGCTGCAGAAATGACCCTCGCCTATGAACGCCTTGCCACAGACCTCGCAATGTCTGTGTTGTGGAATCTTGTCCGAAAAAATGCCTGTCATAATCAGTTATCTCTGTTCAGATTAAAAATATTGGTCAGGATAGATACCTGTCCATTTCGTTATGAACAATTATCATGCAATGATCAGCGTGCAGGCTGTAAGGTCCTAAGCATATTTTATCTGGATTCCTTGCAAGCAGAGCATTTTCTTCATCCTCTGTAAGATCTCTGTTATCTCCCAAAACAAATATTGGATCCTTTGGAAAATCATATTTGCTACAATCGGTGCCATCTTCCTTGAGGTATACGAATGATCCCTTTGATGAGAGATGTTCAAGGACGTCATCAAATGACATTTTGGAAACATAAACACCGGGTGAGGATTTTATCTCCTCTCCTTCTGGTATTTTTTTCAAAAGTGCATTCCTTATCAAAGAAGAAGTACTCCTCTCATCTGGATTTAGATATCTCATGTCTTCTCCACAGAACCTAATGGTCTTTGGTGCGGCAATTCCTCCTTCCAGAATAAGAAATACATCAACATCTTTACGTAGATCGTGACTTAAGAAAAATGCTGAATTGACACATCTGCATAATATGTCTAGTCTTCCAGCGCCACCAGCGATATCGTCTAGTTTGAAATCGCCGGTAGTAATGGCCTTATGACCAGTAATCACGAAATACCTCATTTGTCTCACTCCGTATCTTGGAGTTCGTCAAGGTCCATTCCGCCGAACTGTTTCATCATCTTCTTACGCATTTTACGGTCCTTACCGAAAGAACCCATCATCTTTTTGCTTTGATTATATTGCTTCAAAAGTTCACGAACATCATGTCCAGAAACACCTGACCCAACAGCGATCCTATCGATCCGCTTTCCTTTTATGAGATTGGGTTCATCCTTTTCCTGTTTTGTCATTGAATCCATTATGACCTTGTATCTAGCTAATTTGGCCTGAGATGCCTCATAATCGATCTTATCATCCATGTTACTCATTCCAGGGATCATGGACATAACTTTTTGCAGAGGTCCCATCTTTGTAACGGCCTGCATTTGTTGATACATATCGGTCAATGAGAATCTTCCGGAAAGCATATTCTTAGCCACTTGTTCAAGTGCCTCATCCTCTCCAATCTCTTCTTTTGCAATCCTCACCAATGATGCCAGGTCGCCCATTCCGAGGAGTCTTGATATGAATCTGTCAGCATCGAATGGTTCTAGGTCGCGTATGTGCTCTCCCACTCCGATGAACACTATTCTTGCTTTTGTCTTGGCAACTGCAGAGAGCGCACCTCCTCCTTTAGCAGTACCATCCATTTTAGTAAGTATGACACCCGTTACTCCCACCGCATTATGGAATGCATCAGCTTGAGGACCCGCCTGCTGCCCTACTTGAGAATCCAAGACCAGTATCCTCTCACTAGGTTTGGCGATGTAGGCGATGTCTTTTATCTCCTGGATTAGGTCTTCCTCCAGTGCGTGACGTCCGGATGTGTCAATTATCACTATTTTCTTATCCGAGAATTTTTTCATTCCACGTTCGACTATCTTCGCAGCATTCTTTTCTTCAGGTTCCCCATATACTTCTGCGTTTACCTTTTCCCCAAGTTGCTTGAGTTGGTCAAGAGCTGCAGGCCTGTATATATCGGCCCCGATAAGTCCAACGCTGAATCCTTTCTTGATAAAATAATTTGCTAATTTTCCAGTTGTGGTGGTCTTACCCTGTCCGTAAAGTCCTACCATCATGATGGTCTGAGGTTTAAGCGCCAATCCATCTCCGTTATCTAAAAGAGCGACAAGTTCTTCGTAGATTATCTTGGTAATATGGTCTTTGGGACTTCTTCCCGCTGGAGGTTCCTCATTCAGTGCACGGTTTTGTATTTTATTAGTTAATTCTAATACAAGCTGGACATTAACATCTGCTTGCAAAAGGGCACGCTGAAGTTCTCTGGTGATGTCTCTGACGAGATCGTCATCTACAACCGATGAACTGTTTACGCGTCCGATAACATCTCTGAGCGATTTTCCCAATCCTTCCAGTACCATACAATCTACCTGTTATATGCTTGATATTATTTATTGGAATTGATTGGAAACCAGATGGTTTGAAAAGTACGGGAATCGGCCAGCCAGTCAGAAGGGATGGGATGCACTCTACAAAACTGACCTTTTCCCTGCATGACTGATTAGTTAGCAGTATATATAAATGTTTGTTAAAAAACAGGTATCAATCTGTATAACAATCAGGTTTAAATCCTTTTAGTCTAAGGGAATTTAACACAACAGATATTGAAGAACAAGACATAGCAAGTGCGGCGATCATCGGCATTTCGGTAAAGGAAGACAATCCCAATAAGAACGGTAGGCCTGCAGCAATTGGTATACATACCACATTATAGCAGAAAGCAAAAAATAGATTCTGCCGTATGTTTCTTATTGTAGCTTTACCAATAGCAAATGTGGCTGGTATGTTCCTCATATCATCATTCATTAGGATCACATCTGCTGAATCTATGGCGATATCTGTACCTGAGCCGATAGCGATCCCGATGTCAGCCTGTATGAGTGCGGGAGAATCATTTATACCATCCCCGACCATGGCCACATCTGCACCTTTAGCTTGTATTTTTTTAACAATATTTATCTTATCTTCAGGTAATGCCTTGGATATTATATTCTCAATTCCGGTCTCTTTCGCAATCTTTTTTGCGGTAGAATCGGAATCACCCGTCACCATTGTTACATTTATGTTCATTTTTTTAAGATGAGATACTGCGCTGCGAGACGTTTTTCTTACAGGGTCCCCCATAGAAATGGACCCAACATATATTCCGTCTATTGCAACATATATCTGGGTCATTCCTTCATCATTACTGATGTTATCGGAAAATTCTATTTTATTTTCCATTAGGAGTCTGTCATTACCAACGATCACATTTTTTCCCTTTACAGTACAGATTATGCCCTTTCCTGTTACGGATGTAAATTCTTCAGGACGGTATATCTCCACAGATAGATCTTTTGCATAGGATATGACCGCCTTGCCCAATGGATGCTCTGATACCGATTCAGCGGATGCAACATAGGCGATGAATTCTTTTTCATCAATATCTGTGATTATTCTTTCAACCTTAGGACTTCCTTCTGTGAGTGTTCCTGTCTTATCCAATATTATTTCAGAAATATTACCGGAACGTTCTAGTGTTGCAGCATCTTTAAAAAGAATTCCATATTCTGCGGCCCTTCCAGTACCCACTGTTATCGCTAAAGGCGTAGCTAGACCTAATGCACAAGGGCACGAGATGACAAGTACAGATATCAGAATGACCAGTGAGAATTCCAGTCCTTTGCCTGCAAGCATCCATAATACGGCGGCTGCAACAGCAATTAGTATTACAACCGGAACAAAAATGGAAGCGACTTTGTCAGCGATCCTCGCAACAGGCGCTTTTGTACTTTGTGCATCTTTGATCATACGGACGATCTTGCTGAGCGCAGTATCTCCGCCTATGCGGGTAACTTCTGCTCTGAGAACGCCTGTTGAATTCGTGGTTCCGCTATAGACCTCATCTCCTATCGTCTTCTTGACGGGCATACTTTCACCAGTAAGCATTGATTCGTCGACGTGCGATAGTCCCTCGATGACTTTTCCATCTATAGGGATTCTATTTCCAGGCCTTATGACCGTTATGTCCCCGATATTCACTTCTTCTATTGGAATTGTGACTGTGTCCTTACCCCGTTCTATCTCAGCGGTCGGAGGTGCAAGATCCATCAGCCCTTTGACGGCATCATTAGTTCTGACCTTCGATCTGGATTCGAGATATTTACCTACTGATACCAGAGTTATTATCATGGCTGCAGAATCAAAGAAAAGGGAATGCATTGCGGAGTCATTTCCCTGAAATATTGTAATGATGCTGTAAAGACTGTATATTATCGCTGCCAGAGTACCTAAGGCTATCAGAGTGTCCATTGTGGGATTTCCACGCAAAAGAGATGGAATGCCTCTGATGTAAAATCTTCTTCCAGAAAAAATCACTGGGATACACAATATCAATTGTATTATCGAATATAATTCCGCATTATCATGAAATGGAATATTCAGACCCAGCATAGGCCCCATGGCCATGATCATAAGGATTGCAGTAAAAACCACAGATATGGTCAGATCCCTTTTCAATGCAATGGATTCTTTCCTTTCCTTTTCCATTATGGTATCGTTATCGCCTTCCAGGACATCATATCCTGATTTACGTATAGCATCAGAGATGTATTCCGAAGATATTTTCTCGGGGTCGAATTCAACGAACACTGTATTCTCTGAGAAATTTGCATTTACGGATAGGACGCCGTTCAATTTTCCTACCGTTCTTTCTATTTTTGCAGAACAGGAGGCACAGGACATGCCGCCGGTTCTTAAAATGATCTTTTCACTCATTTAAAAAGTCCGTGTTTGACCTTTGCCTTAAATCCAGCATTAAGAACGGCCATCATCAGATCTTCTTCTGAGGCCCCTTCATGCTCTACGGTCGCGGTACCTTTATTCATGTTGACATCAACATTTTTAACACCTTTTACGGCGGACAAACCATCTTTGACCTTTTCAACACATGAATTGCACATCATTCCTTCGATCTTGAGAACGATCTTACTCATGGTTAGGTAATCCTAAAACAGCTATATAATCTTGACAATCACAAAAGTGGATATAAAAAAGAAAATCGTTTAAGTTCCCGCTTTCGCGGGATAAATTGAAAGATCACAAGTATCCAGATTTCTGGAGCATCATGAGGTCTTCGGTAGACAACTTGTCTCCGGATTTGAAGCGGTCAAAGATCTCCTTTGCCTCTTTCTTGGACTCGTTGTCGTATCTCTTCTTCTTAACGGCATTTTTCTTGTTTCTAATGCCTGCGACATCTTTGTCCATTTCATGAACAGATTTGATCTGTTCGATGTGTTTCCTGTGCTCCTCGTCTGCAGCCTGTTTGCATTCTATGAATTTCGCCTGAGCGGCATCTGCTTCTTTTCTAAGTGCATCTGCTTCTTCGTAGAGTTTCAACATCTTGTCGTGGGCTGTCTGTGCAGCCTCTGCGAACTCAGATACCTGGTGGTGACAAGCTTCCGCCTGTACTTTGGCATCCCTAAGTTGCTGAATGATCTCTTTGACTTCTCCGCTCTGCTCGAGGGTCTTTTCTTTTTCCTCGATCTGACGTGCAATAACAGAGATCTGTTTAACGATCTCGTTCTCTTTGTCCTTTCCAAGTGATTTTGTCTGCTGGGTATATTCCAGGTCTTGGAGTTGTTTTTTGAGCTGTTTTACAGATACTTCGCCCTTGTCCTCTGCGGACTTCTCGGGTCTAAGTGCAGAGATCTGTTCCTTGAGTGCAGATACTTTCTGATTCCACTCATCCCTTACAACTTTCGTTTCTCTTACTTTCTGATTGAAAGAGTCACGTTCTTCTCTGCATTTTCCTGCCTCATCAACCAATTCACGGACTTTTCCGTTGAGGGTGTCCCTCTTGGCTTTCCATTCTTTGGTCTGAGTGTTGAGCTCGTCCCTAAGGCGCCTGTGTTTCTCAGCGTCGTTGTTCACGATGCTGCGTTTTTGCTCAATTTCCTCCAGGTTCTCTGGGGAAACTTCTGTCTCCACAGTTTCCTCGACCTGTGCGTCCTGTTCTGTAAGAACCTCAGCTGCCTTATCGGCAACCTGTTGTTGCTCTTCCGAATCAATCTGCTGTACTTCCTCCACAAACTTTTCCATAAAAATCACTCAATTGTTCGAACTGGCCATAATCGAAAGCATGGCCCACTTTTCGATTCCCTCTATATGGAGACCATTTATAAGGATTTCTACTTAAAACATTTTTTACATTGATATTCTTGAACCAAGGATAATTTGAAACCCTAAAGTTGTGTCATTGGTCGAAGTTATTTTGTTGATTCTAGCTCAATATCTTTATTTCGGCTAAAAGCATATTGGTTGTAATCGTACGATTTAGGTCAAACCTTCATCAACTTATAAATACCGTAATTCAATCCAACAGTCGATCCAAATGAATGACAATATCTGTCCCCTCGATTACAGGTACGGCCGTAAGGAGATGAAGTCCATCTTCACAGAGAAGGCACGCATCCAGTACCAAATGAATGTAGAGGCCGCATTGGCCAGAGCCCATGCTTCCATTGGAACGATCTCCAAAGAAGATGCTGATGAGATAGGACGTGTCTCAAGTCTGGATGTTGTCAATGTTGAAAGGATCAAAGAGATCGAGAAGGAGACCAATCACGACCTCATGGCCATGGTCAAGGCAATGACCGAGCAGTGCAGAGGAGATGCAGGTAAATATGTGCATCTCGGAGCAACATCTAACGATATTGTTGATACTGCCACTGCACAGCAGATAAAAGCTGCGTTGAAGATAATAATGGATGACGTTGATGAGCTGCTGTACACTTTCGCTAAGGTCGCTAAAAGGGAAAGGGATACCCTTGAGATTGGAAGAACACACGCACAATACGCAATTCCCATAACGTTTGGATTCAAGGTTTCAGGTTACATTGCAGAAATGCTTAGGCACAGAGAAAGATTGATCGAAATCATGCCGAGAGCCTGTGCTGGTAAAATGGCAGGTGCTGTCGGTACAGGGGCAGCATTGGGTAAGAATTTCCAAAAAATACAGATCTCCGTCATGAGAGACCTCGAATTGACATATGAGCCTGCTGCCACACAAGTAGTTGGACGTGACAGGTACACAGAATTGATATGCCTGATGGCAAATATTGCCACGTCCCTCGAAAGATATGGAACAGAGGTAAGGAACCTTCAAAGATCCGAAATCAAAGAGGTCGAAGAAGCATTTGATGCTGCCAAACAAGTCGGAAGTTCAACGATGGCCCAAAAAAGGAACCCCATCAACTCAGAGAATATATGTGGTCTTGCAAGGGTCTTAAGGGGATTCCTAATACCCACATTCGAGAATCAGGTCCTCTGGCACGAGAGAGATCTGTCCAATTCATCTGCTGAAAGATTCACGATACCTCATTCATTCATATTGTTGGATCAAATCCTATACAAGACGAACTGGGTTTGGAACGGACTCGAGATCCACAGAGACAGAATGCTGAAGAACATCGAGGCTTCGCAAGGACTTGTAATGGCTGAACCAATAATGATGAAACTTACGGAGAAAGGCATCGGAAGACAAGATGCACACGAAATGGTCCGCGAGGCATCCATGGTGGCCGTAGATAAGGACCTCCATCTGAGAGAGGCTCTCATGCAGAGAGAAG
Organism: Candidatus Methanogranum gryphiswaldense; assembly: GCA_019262145.1. Taxonomy (NCBI): domain Archaea; kingdom Methanobacteriati; phylum Thermoplasmatota; class Thermoplasmata; order Methanomassiliicoccales; family Methanomassiliicoccaceae; genus Candidatus Methanogranum; species Candidatus Methanogranum gryphiswaldense. Next base: position 834,936 of record CP076745.1, read on the forward strand.
ATATCAGAAAATATCTAACGGAGAAGGAGATTATCGATCTTATGAACGCTGCGAACTATGTTGGCGCATCAAAGGAGATCACAGACAAGATGGTATCCGCAGTTGAGGATGCACTCGGGAAGAAGGTGTGAATATGGAAATGTCACCTCAAAAAAGAGTACGTGTTAGACAAGGAGCCATACTTGGACTTGTAGTGGGAGTTTTTATCTTCATTTTCTTTTTCTTGGTTGCTGGCAAAGTGTTCTATCTTATTTTCATACCGCTCGCATGTGCAATGGGTGCCGCCGTCCAGTATGTCAAAGACGATACAACCGACGATGACGATTAAGTACTGTTTTAAAATAATGAAATGGTGCGGGGGCGATTCCCCGCATCAATTGGCTTCAGATCTTTTTTCCTGCATTGGGCCCAGGCGTCACATAGAAAATATCTGTGACCTTCAGCTTTAAAAGATTCTTTGCGGGATATGTCTCCTTTTTTGCATGTGCGAATGCAACGGCTTCCTCATAGTCCTTTCCAGAATTCTCAACAGCCACTTTACATTTGATCTGATAGCCATTAGGGAATTCAGGATTCCATACATAAAATGAGGCGAAAGGGTTCTCTTTAACATTCGCAAGGGTCTTGTTCATGTAGTTATCTACGATCCAAATTGTTTCGTCATCTTTTACGATAAGCATCCCTACCGGGGCGACGTTTGGTATTCCTGATTTAGATGCAGTTGCAAGGGCGAAGGGCTTGGTCTTCGACAATACTTCTTTGACTTCTGTTGTCATCTTCATGATTATCATGTCGGAATTGGATTGTTGAATATAAACCATATTCGTATCATGCGTTTGTTTAATGTTTGAATTCAAAAACAAATATTTTCTCTTTCAACAAGTTTATATCCTTTCTTTTATTCAGCACATCAGCCGGAAAAAAATGGGCAAGTAGATTAGCCCGGTTAGATCGCATCGTTCGCAACGATGAGGCCGCGTGTTCGAATCACGCCTTGTCCACTAAATCTTTCTTACTACCTCCCTTTAATTTGTTTTTTAAGACTAATTATGGAAAATATGTGATTTTATTCGATTTATTTCATTATGTCACATCTTTAATCGCATAGGAGAATGTTATACCCAATTCATTTTCATTTGAAGTAACATCCATATAGTCCTTTATATTCCGTGAAACAAACCCATGGACCTACTGACCATATTCCTGATAGCCATCGGCGTTTCAATGGATGCCTTCGCAGTAGCTTTGTGCAAGGGACTTGCTGTAAAGAAAGTAACCCTTAGAGACGCATTGATCGTAGGTATCTGGTTTGGTGGGTTTCAAGCATTGATGCCGCTTATTGGATATCTTCTTGGAACACAATTCCAAGAAAGCATCAGTTCTATCGACCATTGGATCGCGTTCATTCTTTTGAGTTTGATCGGTGCGAATATGATCAGAGAGGCTTTGGCCGATGATGAGGATGGCATCAATAGTTCTCTTGGTTTCAAAATAATGTTGCCCTTAGCTTTGGCTACAAGTATTGATGCACTCGCCATAGGCATATCGTTCGCATTTTTGAACATAGATATTGTACCAGCAATAATCATCATAGGAATAACTACAGCCTTTATAGCTGCGATCGGCATGTTCATTGGCGGTTCGTTCGGAGCCAAATATAGATCGAAAGCAGAACTCATCGGCGGAGCAATACTCATAATATTGGGATTCGAAATATTACTGGAACACCTAGGTATCATTTGAATTATAATTGATCGATCCAATTGTAATTATTATTGTAATATTGAGTTTTTTATTATTAGTTCAAGACAAAGGATATTTATCTAATCTGGATGATATATCCAATAGATATTACATGATAGTGAAAGACAAGGCCATACTCGTTGTCAGTTTCGGAACCAGTTATAATGAAAATCGTAAAAAAACAATTGGATCGATCGAATCATCAATTACTAAAAAATATCCAGATTGGGAAATTAGACGTGCGTTCACAAGCAAGATGATCATCGAGAAGCTTGCAAAACGTGACAATGAGAAAATCGATTACATAACCAATGCCATGGAAAGACTTATTTCAGATAAAGTCAAAACTGTGATCATTCAGCCTACACACATAATGAACGGTATGGAATATGACGACATAGTTAGGGCAGTATCTGGATATGTGAGGGCTTTTGATACGGTTTTGATAGGTAAACCACTGCTTACTACAGAAAGAGATTATGATAATACTGTCAAAGCAATAGAATCCACACACATAAAAGAAGCAAAGAATATTGCTGGTGACAGAGCAGCGATAATCTTGATGGGGCATGGTACAGAACATTATGCAAACGCCACTTACAGTCAGTTACATCTCAAACTTCAGATAGCAGGTCATACGAACATATATGTGACCACTGTTGAGGGATTTCCAACATTTGATGATACGATATTGCTGATAGAAGGAAAAGGTTACAGGAATGTTGTTCTCTTTCCGTTCATGTTGGTTGCTGGTGATCACGCCAATAATGACATGGCTGGTGATGATGAAAATTCACTTAAATCCCTACTTGAGAAAAAAGGATATGATGTCCACTGCGTAGTAAAAGGTCTGGGGGAATATAAGGAATTCATAGATCTGTTCATGGTTCATATTGATGACATGGTAGAAAAATCCACCAAAGCTTCAACAATGTGTAAATTAAACATTTAAGATGAGCGATAACCAGACTCAATTAAATGATTTCATCAAGAACAATTAATTATAATGTAGACGTAAATACTATATTATGGAACACAAGGTCAATGAACATGTATTAACGGAAGTACAATCAAGATCGGTGCTAAAAAAGGAAGAGATAGGGATATTTGCCACGACAAATGAAGATGGCACACCATACGCTATTCCTATGCATTACATTTTTTTCAATGACAGAGTGTATATGTGGACTCGTCCGCACGGCCAAAAGGTCACGAATATAACTCGTGATCCTAGATGTAGCTTTGCTGTGCTAAATCTAGCGAGCTACGATTCAGTAAACAAGGTCGAATTTGAGAGTGTGGTAGTGAAAGGAAAAGCAAGAATGATACTTGATGACAATGATAAGGTCAAGATATTAGCAGACATATCTGAAAAATATGGAAAGAATAAGGATATAACCTTGGAAAAAGTAAAAATGACCGGAGTAATAGAGATAATTCCTGACACAATAACAGGAAAGTATCGCAGCGGCCTCTGACTATCTTCAGAACAAGATTCAAGTATGCATTGTTGAGACAACAGATCATTCGGATCCAGTCAGGTTAACGAATGTGGTTATTTTCTCTTGCCATCCGTCTTCCAGAGGACCCTTTGTAGTCAATACAAAGATGCTCATGTCCGTTACTTTCAAAAGACCTTTATCTTGAAGCATTTTGTTCATAATTGGTAAAATCTTCTGCCATTTATCAACAGATTCCTGTTTGGGTCTTTTATCGGCCTTCTTGCTAGGTTTGATCTCCATTTCGGTGGATATTACAGCATATTTGCTTCCAGAAGGTATATCTTTCTTTTCTATGAAGTTACGAATGCTCCGTATAGGTTTTCCAAAACGTGCGGGTGTGATGAAAACATACAAATCTGCTTTTGGAATTTCTCTCCCTTGGAAATCATTCACATTACGGATGATGACCTCATTGCCTTTTTCTGTCATCTGTCTCTGATATTCTACCGCCAAATTAAGACCGTTACCATATTTTGATGCGTGAAAAAGCTCTATTTTCATATTGAACACCAATAATGAGACGGTATGATAGAAATAAAAACATTTGTTATTTCTTAGGTTTATTGTGAAGATTCTCTATTACACGGCGGTATCTTCTCATCTCTGCCCCGTAATAATATGATGTGCGCTGTTACACAAATTCCGACGATCATAAGGATTACGAGGATCAACATATTGTTGCGCATAAAATACATAGATATTGGTAAAAGTAACCAGAGGAATATGATACTTGTCACCTTTGTTTTTTTGGATACCCCCGTACCGTTCTGATAATTCGTTATGAATTCTCCAAAATAACTGGATTGTGACAACCATTTGTACATGCGTTCACTACTTCCACTGAAACAAAGTGCTGCGGCGATTATGAACGGCGTAGTTGGCAATATGGGTATGAATATGCCGATAGCACCTATAGCTGTGGCAAAGATTCCTAGAATAATGAGTATTGCCTGTCGAATCTTCATACCAATCGCCATTTTTGAATTGCTGTATATCGTAGTTAATTTTAACCATTATTTTTTTGTACTTTGGAAAACTTTTGATCTTTTTTACATTCAAAATATTTTCTGTTAATTATTGCTTCAGACATGGACGTCGGGGGCTTTACATGTAATAATCATCAAATTATGGTTAATTTTATTCTTATATGGTATTTAAGGATATCATTCACATCCAATGTAAGATTGTAAGAATATCGGCCATAAGTATTGCACCATAACATAAGGCAATTCACTATGATTTACATAAATGGAGTTTGTACAATCTTTTTTTCTAAAAATACCATTAGATGAATCACAATCCATAAGGATTTAATAACCAGACAGTAGATAATCAAATATGGAACCCAGGATGAAAAAATATCCATTGACCGTTGAACAATGCGAATCTGTTCTGATCAAGTCAGAAACAGGTGTCATGGCAACATTGAACGATAACGGTGCTCCATACGCAGTTCCCGTTAACTATGTTTACCTGAATGGAAAGATATATGTTCACGGCCGCGCAAAAGGACAGAAAATATCGAATTTGATCCTTGATCCTAGATGTAGTTTCACCGTGTTTGATGCTCAAGGTTATAACTATGAGGGAGAGACCGCATGTGATACAGAGACTGATTTTGAAAGTGTTGTGATCCAAGGTAGAGCTTTTATGGTAAATGATGAAAAAAGAAAATTTGAGATCTTAAGGGCCATATCTGATAAATATGGAAGAAAAGGTATTGAGATTCCTTTAGAAAGAATATCATTCACCGGCGTAATAGAGATAATACCTGAAGCAATCACTGGAAAATATCATAAAGGACCCTGATCTAAACTTTGTAGATAGATCGCATTATTTTCAAGATCAACCATATTTTCTTGTTTTTGACTATAATGTAATATAGTGACAATACGTAATTGGCGATGGTCTATTAAATGGAACAAAACCTGCTATTGGTAATAGCGATACTGGCCATATTTGTTGTATTGGTCTCCGCATTCAGCGGTGTGAAGATAGTACAGCCTTATGAACAGGCAATATACATGAGACTCGGTAAGTACGTCCGTGTCCTCAATCAAGGTCTGAACATCGTATGTCCGCTTATAAACAAGGTTGTAAAATTGGATCTTCGTACAGAGGTCATGGATGTGCCGAAGCAGGAGGTCATTACAAAAGATAATTCTCCTGTTTATGTCGATGCCATAATCTACATCAAGGTAACAGATCCGAAGAACGCGTTCTTCGAGGTTACGGACTATCGTCTTGCCACGGTGAATCTTGCACAGACAACATTACGTTCGGTGATCGGAGAGATGGAACTCGACGAGATACTTTCCAACAGGGAGAAGATCAACATTCAGCTGAGGGACATACTGGATGAAAGCACCGACAAATGGGGTGTAAGGATAGAGACCGTTGAGATCAAAGAGGTGGATCCTGCAGCAAAGGTCAAATCATCCATGGAGGACCAGACTTCAGCGGAAAGGAAGAGACGTGCCGCAATCCTCGAGGCAGACGGTCTCAAGAGGGCAGCAATCCTCGAGGCAGAAGGTAAGAAGAAATCAAGGATACTCGAGGCAGAAGGTCTTAGACAGTCCATGATACTCGAGGCAGAAGGTAAAAGGCTCGCCACGATATTGGAAGGACAGGGTGAGGCACAAAAGTTGCGTATACTGTCTGTCGGAGCAGCAGCCATGGATTCTAAAGCATTGTCAGTATTGTCATTGGATACCCTTCAAAAGATAGGTCAGGGAGAATCGTCAAAGATATTCTTCCCAATGGAGCTCACCAGATTGGTGGATGGAATATCTGATTACTTGGGCTCTGCACAGAGGATACCCGATAGAGCGGTATCCGATACAGAGAGTATCAGACGCGATGTCGGAGACCCCGATGATATATTGGGGCCGATCCCCAAACAAGAGGACATAAGACGCGAAACTGAAGAGATAAAGAAGAACGTCGAGAACGAGATATCGGAATCCAACAGTATTGCCGAATCAGTCAAGACATCAAGGTCAAGATCTTGATTTAAAATCTTTTAATTGCACCCCTTTTGGGGTGCAATATTTTCCTTATGATTTAAGTATCGGATCGACAATTACATGTCATGGACCCGGTAACGCTGGCTTTGATATTGATCATCATCGGAATGATATTGATCATAGTGGAAGCCTTCAGTCCGGGCGTGTACATGATAATTCCCGGCACCGTTCTTTTGATACTGGGGATACTAGGTTGGGCTTTTCCAGATTTCCTTTTCACTTGGAAATCGCCAGTAGTGGCGCTCGTAATTGCTGTACCCGTGACTGTCCTCACAGTATGGGGTTACAGATACTTGGGAAGACCAGAACCCCCTTCCACGACCGTCATGGATTCTTTGTTGGGAAGGAATGGAAAGGTGACCGTTGCAATAGTTCCTGGTAGCATGAAGGGCAAGGTCAAGATAGGCTCCGATACATGGAGCGCTGAAGCAGATGAGGAAATTGACATCGGACAAGAAGTAACAGTCGATTCCAGTTCTGGTGTCCATGTGCATGTGAAGAAAAAATAATTCTATTTCTGAATCTTAAAAGTAATGGGAATCTATAATTAACCAACGGTTAGCTTTATCTGTACTGAAGTTCCTACATTGAGTTGATCATGGACTGGTGGTTAGGACCTGTATACCTGTTAAAACTGTATAAAGTTGAAGAAATTTACTAACTCAGACATTGCTCTGCAAGATCATACTAAACTTGATCTTCATCGGTCAGATCGAAAGCGCATTATGAATGTGTGGAGGTCTTATGATGAAGTGGAAATGTACAGTTTGCGGTTATATTCACGAAGGCGACGAGCCTCCAGAAGAATGTCCTGTCTGCGGTTCACCTAAAGAGGTTTTCGTATTGATGGACGAAAAAGAAGGATCTACGGAACAAACCTCTTTAAAATCCTACAGTACGGTTCATGATGCTGATATATTGGTGGTGGGAAGTGGCGCTGCAGCACTTTCTGCAGCGATAACAGCCAAGGCCAATGGCGCCAGCGTTATAGTATTGGAAAAAGCATTATCTGTGGGAGGAACCACCATCCGCTCAGGTGGAGGTTTCTGGATACCTAATAACAGATTTCAAAAAAAGGCTGGAATACGCGATACGAAAGATGACGCTCTAAAATATATGGCACGTTACTCATTTTCACATCTTTATGATCCCACCAATATGAGCTTGGGTCTTCCAGAGCACGACTACAGTTTATTGAGTGCATATTATGATAATGCTTCCGAAATGGTTGATTTTCACGAAAGCGTAGGATCCCTTCAGATCATCAACGAAATAAATTGGTTGGGCAAAATGCAAGTTGACTATCAGGACCATATGCCTGAGAACAAAGGAATACGTGGACGTGTTCTTTATTCTTGCAATCCCGATGGAAAAAAAAGCTATGGTTATGAGCTTATGCGGCAATATCAGGAATGGTGCCGTAAGAATGATGTCCCGATACTAACAGGCCATCGTGTCATTCGCATTCTACAAAATAAGAAAAAAGAAGTGACCGGACTAGAGGTCAATGTTGGTAATGATAATCAGACATTCAGAGCATATAAGGCCGTAATATTTGCAAGCGGAGGTTATTCTCATAATCCTGAAATGGTGTTGCGTTTTCAAAGAGGTCCTCACTTCGGAGGATGTGCAGCATCAACGAATACAGGTGATTTTATTACAATGGCAACCGAGATTGGTGCGCAATTAGGAAACACGGCTGGTGCTTTTCGTACTCAAAGTATATTTGAAAATGCAATTTCCGATCCGAATGGAATGAACAGTGTTTTCTATGTTCCAGGAGACAGTGTTCTCGAGGTCAACAAATATGGCCATCGTTTCGTTGACGAAAAAAGGAATTACAATGATCGGACCATGTCTCATTTCATCTGGGATCCGCAACGTGCCGAATGGACGCATATGCTTGTATTCATGATATTCGATCAGAGAACGGCTACACTTTGGCAGGGATTTCCACCATATACAATTCAAGGTAAGGAAGCACCGTACATCATCAAATCGGATACATTCGATATATTAACCGATGAAATATCCATTCGTCTTGACTCATTGAAACATCATACGGGAGGATTCAAATTATCACCTGATTTTAATGACAATCTAAAAAGAACGGTCGTTCATTTTAACGATTTTGCAAGAAAAGGTCATGATGATGATTTTCAAAGGGGGGATTTCTTCTATGATAGGGAATGGACCACATTCCCTCCAACTATACCCGGTCAGGAATGGCCTCCTAAAAAAAGCAAGAATCACACAATGTACCCATTGAGCGATAAAGGGCCTTATTATGCGATCATATTAAGCGCTGGAACACTGGATACAAATGGCGGACCAGTAATTAACGCTAAAGCTCAAGTACTGAATGCAAGAGGCGCTCCCATTTCAGGTCTCTATGGTGCCGGAAATTGTATAGCATCCCCAACAGCTAACTCGTATATTGGGGTGCAGGCAGTACGATAGGCCCAGCAATGACATTTGGATATATCGCAGCAAAAAATGCGATCAATGAACCATCAAATAAAGGATTGCACTAAAAATGCCCATTTTTACTTGATGGATTTAATTATCAAACAGAAAATAAACCTCTTTGACCTTTTCATTTCTATGAATTCGAAATCTTTGCATGATGACGATATTTATTACTCTTAACCTCAATATCTATTTCGTGAATTCAACTTTTAAAATGGTATCTACAGACGAACTGAGATTCAATCCATTTACCAAATTAGGCAGAGATTGGATACTCATTACTGCTGAGGTCGATGAAAAGATCAATTGCATGACAGCGTCTTGGGGAGGAGTAGGTGTAATGTGGAACAAGCCCGTAGCCATTATTTTCCTACGTCACAGTCGTTATACAAAAGAACTTGTGGACAAGGCCGATTCATTTTCCATTACAACATTTGATGTTCCAAAATATAAGGAAATGTTGTCGTATATGGGATCGGTATCGGGACGTAACGAAGATAAGATCAAGAAAATGGGTTTGACCATCGATCATTGTGATGGCGTCCCTTTCTTCGAGGAAGCCTCCTCCGCAGTTATATGCAAAAAATTATGTTGTCAAGAGATACAAAAAGAGAACATCCCGAAAGATATACTGAATACAATGTACCCCAAAGAAGATTATCACAGTATGTACATAGGTGAGGTCTGCAAGGTCCTAAAAAAATAATTTGTTCAAAATTTCATTTCAGATACGAAGAAAACATTGTAATCGGTTTCAGTAAGCTCCTTCAATCCTGATTTTATCAATCCTTCATAAAATGAGGATATGTGTCTGAATTCCATATCGCCTATACTGTTTCTTTTAATGTTGATTCTCAAAGGTATGTGTGATAATATTCTTGTGTTAAGGTCATATCCAATATTGATTCCACAAGCCTTATCTAAAAAGACCTCGGGCTCAATGTTCGGATCATGTGATACCATTGCTTTCGCAAATTCTGAACCTGTCCTATACATAAGCCCGGTACCATCAATTCCTGTAAGTCTGAGTGCACAGGTAACATACTTGAAAGCATATCTGTAATAGTCTGAAGGGTGGTCTGCCAATGAACGAAACATTTCCTCAACTAAACTCGTGCAACCTTTCTCCATCTTTGCAGGAATTAACATTGGTATGGCCTGAAGTTCATAATAAACATACTTTGAACGAGTATCATTATCAGATGAAATGGCACCTATTTTCATTAATTTCGCTATGTTCATGTGCACTGTTACAGGCGGTATGTCCAATTGTTCTGATAATTGCTTAAGTGATCTTTTTCCTTCCTTCAGCAATTCTAATATCCTCATCTGTGTCTCATTACCGAAAAGTATCGATTTATTTCCTACGAGGTATACTGCATACGGCTTATCATCTCTTTTCTCTTCTGAAGCAAGTATACTATTCTTTCCTTTACAACAACAATTATATGGTTTGATTATCAGATATGTCGTATCGTCCTTTTCCTCAACAGAATCTAGATGATATGGGTCACCTGTCCTTTCCATCATGAATTGACACAGCGACCCAATCACAAGACGAGTGGATATCAAAGACTCTCTTGAAGTCTGACCGCGATGTGTTTGCTCCACGACCATATCTTTTCCGTTGATGATTATCTTTATTGACGGAAACGAAGCTCTGTTGTAAATCTCAGTTATCGCTCTTATGAACTGCTCATCATCCACATTACCAAATTTTTTCCACATATAATGAGCAGAAAGTCTTCCACATCTTTCCAATAAGGGATCGATACTTATTCCTACGCTGAGCGGTATTATACTTGTAAGCATGAGTATCGCACTGTCATGTCCTTTTTGATTCAGGACAATACGCTCCACGATCGTTTTCTCAGCCTGCAAGATCTCCGGTCTCACTTCTACAGATTCCAAGCATTTGAAAGATGATGGATAATAAACGACCTTTCTTTTATCATTAGCATCTTGATAGGAATTTACAAGCTGCCATCTCAATAATTTCATCATATTGGACTGTATGGACGACTTCGACAAATTCAATTCCAAAGCGATCTCAGAAGATGTCATTTCTGAATGCTGAAGTATATCCATTATACTGATGCTAACGGGATTGGTAAGATATCTTACTCCTCCGTCGGTCACGAATATTGCGTAATGATCGCTGTACTCTATGTCTGCCATGATATCTGTATCCAAAACTGATGCCTTAGTATCGGATTGATGAATATAATAGTTTTTCAGATCATTAATATCGTACTGTGATCTCAAAACCGTTTATCTGCAGATTGGTGAAATACTGACATGAATCAGATTATAATGATATGATGTACATTACCGATCATGATCATCTGTTTCAGCGGTACCGGAAATAGCATGCATGTCGCAAAGTATGCATCTGCTGTTATCGGTGATGAAGTTGTTTCCATAAACGATCTTTTAAGATTAAGAGAAAAAGAACCACTCAGATCTGAGAGGCCATGGGTGTTAGTGTGCCCGATATATGCATGGAGAATACCTCGTGTAGTAGAAAAATTCATTCTTGAGAATGCATTCATGGGCAACAAACAGTTCTATTCCATCCTTACATGCGATTCAGAAGTCGGAAGTGCTGACAGATATTTGAAAAAGCTGTGTACAGAAAAGGGTTTTGTATACATGGGTATGGCATCTGTCAATATGCCAGAAAATCTAATTACGATGTATCATGCCCCGAGTGATAAGGACTGTGAAGTGATAGTTCGTCGTGCTGATAGAAGGGTCAAAGGTCTTGCTGAACTTATCAACTCAGAAGTGAAACTTACTGACAATAAATCCAAAAGTATTTTCAAAAGTGCAGTGGTAAATCCAATATTCTATAAATTCTATGTAAAACCAGAAGGATTCCGTACAACAGATTTGTGCACATCGTGTGGACTTTGCACTTCAAATTGTCCGATGAATAACATTAAAATGATCAAAGGAAGACCACAATGGGAAAATAATTGCACTTTCTGTATGTCATGCATATGCAGATGCCCTACGGAAGCAATAGAATATAAGAATAAGACGAAAGGAAAAAGAAGGTACGTCTGCGTCGAAACAGATGAACGGTCTTAATCGTACATGCCCTTAACAGCATTGACGATAGAACAAAGATTCTCATCTGTTGTATGCGGAGATACCCCGCATCCAGGTGCAATTATGTCAAATCCAGCATCAATTATCTTTGCCGTGACATTCCTGCATTCTGATTGAGTTCCCATGAGTAAAGGAGATACTGCTCCTATATTGCCCACCAAGATTGTTTTTCCGCCTATTCTCTCTACTGCAGTATAAGGGTCCACCTTTTCTTCTATGGAAAGACAATCGACACCCGTATTGACCATTTTTTCCAATATGGGCTCGGCATCTCCACAGATGTGAAGTGAGGAATTCGCACCTTTGACGTTGGACAAACATGTTCTTATGAATTGACCAGAGAATTTTTCGAACATGTCGGGCATTATGATATCTGGAGATCCGGCTCCCTCTGACATTTGGATTATGTCCGCGCCCGCATCTGAGAGAGCTTGTACATACCCGCGACACAAAGGCTCTACCAATTTTACCCATTTTAACGATTCATCTGGTGCAATTATGGTACCCATTATTAGATCCTCTATCGATACCAGATGACCTACAAGTGTAAGCGGTCCTGTTGTACCTGCTATCACTGGGTATTCTTCACCGTATTTTTTTGACATTATATCGATCGCATCGATCACAGTTCTTGGTCTGCCTTCTGAGATGAATTCTTCACTTCCGATGAAAAATGGGAATTGATTATTTTCTTCCAGGAGTCCTAATTTGTATGGATGGTCTTTCACCATGGGCGTTCTGTCCTTTTTACCCTTATCGATATTGCAGCCCAATCTTTCTGCCTCCACTGAAAGACAGAATGGAGCACGCACGGCTTCAAAACCAAACATTTCTGCAGCACTCGCTCCAAGAACAGACATCATCTCTGGATCATAATTGGCTTCAGGCCAAAATATGCCTTTTCTATCCATCTGCGACACTGTCACACTCTGTGTGAAAATAGCAACGGGAGGTCTATCATAAGATTCTCCGTTTATCGTGGAAAGAACACGTTCCCTTGGCGATACGGTCATATCAAACAAATGGACGTGTCAATATTTATCATATATCAGTGCATGCACACAAACCAATCGGTAAAGGAGGAAATTCGTTGTATGATCTCAATTTCATTATTTGGCTTATAATCGGAGGTCTTCTTGAACCGGTTTGGCTTCTTGCACTTAAAAAATCCAATAATTTCAAAAATAGAAAATACGCTATACTGGCACTTATTGTTATGTTTGCAAGTCCTCTTTGTTTATCGTTTGCAATGAAAGGGATCCCTGTCGGTATTGCGTATGCTGTGTGGACAGGGATCGGTGCGGTTTGTGCTGTCGGTCTTGGATCGTTGCTGTTCAAAGAAAAGATAACAAAACATATTGCATTTTACACCTTCCTTATAATATCTGGAACAGTAGGATTGACATTGGTAGGTGGTCTTTGATGAACCCGTGGATGTATGTGATATTGGGTGGATTCTTTGAGACAGCTTGGGCAATAACTCTGAAGCTTTCAGATGGATTCACCGAATGGTTATGGGTGGCACCTACGATAGCTCTTATTATTATCAGTACCTTTTTACTTAATAGGGGGTTGACAGCAAATCTTCCTGCTGGGTCTGCTTATTCTGTATGGGTCGGGATCGGTGCAGTTGGAAGCCTAATCGCAGGGATTATGCTTTTTGACGAGTCGGTAACATTACTAAAAATATTATTTGTGATATCGATAATTGCAGGTGTCATTGGCATCGAGCATGAACATGGTAAAGAGTTTTCAAAGATCGTGGAAGAGATCAATAAATGACCAGTAAACAATTAATGTGACCTATTGATCATATCTTGTTTGATATCCCATAATCTTTTTGACATATCCACATAATAGACATGCGGATTAGAGAAACGTTTGACCTCCTCCCAAAGAGTGTCAATCTGCTGAGCACAATACTCGCGTATCTCATCGAGGGAGGGCATATCATATACAAGTTCACCGTTTTTAAATATAGGAACCAAAAGTTCTTTCGCGCTGTAATCAACTAGAACCTTCTTTTTCCATGTAGCTTCAGGATCAAATATCTCGAGAGGCTTAGAATCGTCTATCGTTTCATCATAAACGCATATCTGATCTGCGATGGCCTTTCCGTCATTGTCAAATAACCTGTACAATTTTTTGAAATGAGGAGTCGTTATCTTATCAGTGTTGTCAGATATTTTGATCTTTGGAATAACATTCCCGTGTTGATCTTCGATGGCCACAAGTTTGTAAACTCCATTGAACACGGGTTCACTGTGAGCTGTTATCAGATTATCTCCGACACCGAATACATCGATACATGCTCCCTGCTCGATGAGATCGCGTATCAACCATTCATCGAGAGCATTTGAAACAACTATTTTACAATCCTTGAGACCAGCCTCATCAAGCATTTGTCTTGCCCTGCATGTCAAAAAAGAAAAATCTCCAGAATCCAAACGGATCGCACATTTGGTTATACCTCTTGGAACCAATACTTCTTTGAAAGCCCTTATTGCATTTGGAACGCCACTTTTGAGCGTGTTATATGTGTCTACAAGAAGTGTTGCATTTTCAGGATATATTTCACAGAACGCTTTGAAAGCATCCAATTCCGTATCGAACATCTGGACCCATGAATGGGCCATAGTTCCGCTTGCTGGCACTCCGTACCACTTATCTGTGACCGTGCAGGCGGTTGCACTGCAACCTGCAATATAGGCGGCCCTTGCACCCAATATTGCCGCATCGGTGCCCTGAGCCCTTCTGGAACCAAATTCCAATACAGATCTTCCTTCGGCCGCTCTGACAATACGATTTGCTTTTGTGGCGATAAGGGTCTGATGATTGATTGTCAGTAAAGAGAACGTCTCTAATATCTGCGCTTGAATGGCTGTGGCCCTGATAACCGCCATTGGTTCTCCTGGAAAAACAGGCGTTCCTTCAGGAACTGCATACATATCTCCGGTAAAATGAAAATCATTTAGATAATTCAGGAATTTTTCTCCAAAGACACCTTTAGAACGCAAAAATTGAACATCACTCTCGGAAAAACGTAGATTCTTGATGTAATCTATCAACTGTTCCAATCCGGCAGTAATAGCAAAACCACCTTTGTCAGGCACACGTCTGTAGAATATATCGAAATATACTATGCGATCCTGAAGACCTTTCTCCATGTAACCGTTTCCCATTGTATATTCGTAATAATCGCAAAGAAGCGATACGTTTCTGTCATTCATCTGACTGTGTATCTACTAATTGCTATAAGTATAACTCTCAGGCGTTCAATATTCCTCATTGAATTGGTAAAAAAAAATTTCATTATGGAACCAAATGCAATTTTAAGTAGTTTCACAACAAACTTACAGCACCGCAAGGGTTAATAAAAGAAAGATGTATCTTAGAGTATGGAAGACAAGGCCGCGAAATCTTTTGTTATCGCGATATTGCTAATATCGCTTTTATTTCTCGGAACCTTGTATGCTTTGGAAAACAATGACGGGTCTGGTACTGTCAAATGGACACTCCAAAGCGGTGTTTATATCGATGAGGACAACGAATCAGGAAACATAATTTACGAATCAGACTATGACCTAGTTGTAAATACACAAAATAATGGTCTTTTTCAAGGAACTTATGGTAAAATATCTGTTTCTGGTCAAATAAATGACGAGGAAATATGGTTTCAATTTCAATTTCCAACTATGACTATTGAATTTCTAGGAGTTATATACAACGGTAATACGATGGTCGGGCAAGTTATCACTTGTACTGATTCGGATGTAATCACTGCTTACAACCTCATATACACGAACGATGGGTCAAATGTTTCTGTAGAATTCGAAGATATTGACGGATTATCTGCTCTTTGTGATAAAGCTGTAATGGCATATGGAAAAAATGAATTTGAAAATGTATTAAACGATGATTCGAGGATCACTATAACAAATCAGATAGGTGGAGTATTTTACGGATCGATGGATCAGAACATTAACGGTGAGAAAACAGAAGTCGTATTTGTTGGCACATTGATACCTACGGAAGAAAATGGCGATTTTACGGCTGAATGTTGTGATATCAACGGAGAATACTGGTGTATGAATGTATACGGTGACGGAGAATGCATCACGATGACGGGATGTTTTGAGTCCAATTCTATTGAAACAAATGGCGCCCTTGTTACCGTTGAGCAAGTCTACTTTTTGGGCACTCCCGATTATTCCCTTATTCCAACACCGATTGAAATCGGGAATTCCGAATGGGTGGCAAGTGAGATCACCATTATGCATTCAAATGGAGATTATACAGAAGAGGATATCGATTGTTCGATAACGTTTTTCAATCAAGAAGACGAATTGATCTATGCTTACTTATGTCTTGGATCTACAGAGGAGACATCAATGGCAGCTTGCATGACATATGATTTTTGTGATGCTGATTATTTCCTTGGTATGATGGACATGGGCAAATTACCCATATACATATATGGCGGTTTTATTGGTGATGATACATTGGTACTTTACTTCAATACATCCGATGGAGATGACTACTACACGACTCAGATCGTTTTTGAAAATAAATCTACAATGTAAATTGATAATTACGATCTGGATCGTGTTAATTTGCGTCCTACTCCCATTTTTTCTCTTATCTCCGACGTAAACATTCCCGCAATCACAAATCCATATACGATGAACATGCAGATCTCATCAATTATCTCGAATACGTCTATCTCCATGGCTGAATCGATCATGTCTGAAATCGTAAGTAAGAATGATACCGTGAAGAAAACCACGATTATATACCACATCAAAACATCTAAACTTGATCCTACATTTCTTTTCATAGAACGAACCATGAATAATGAGAGAACTGTGGCGATAAGGGATAAGGCCATCGATAAAAGATCGTCGCCTATCTCTTCTCCATCAATTGTCAAGGAAAGAGCATCGGAGAAAACATCAATTAAAATTATTATCGTTGTTATGGTGATATATTCACATATTATCTCTATTTTTGCTTCACGAGACCTATATATCAACACTCCGTCCCAGATCTCAATGAATCCCATTAACGTAGAAAAGATACAAATTATCAGTGTTCCTTTTAATTGTGGCCATATGGGTGGATCAGAGATTATGACGATCAAGAAAAGCAACGGAATGAACAATGACATTGCCCCAACAATAATTAACGCTAGGCCTGCATTTTTATTGCTTTCGAAGATCTTCATGCAAACCGATATTATAATTAAAGTAAAAAAAATGTTACATGCATTCGGTATTTGCATAACTAGAAATTTGATTGAATATTGTGATAATACATTAAATAATTCAAAAAATGTAAAATTAAAAATGGTCCAGGAACAAAAATCATATAAAATTAAAAATTTACTTTTCGTATCATTTTTGATATTTTTTTTAGAATTCATCTTCAAAATCACTAGTCAAATCAATTTGAATTAACGAAACAGATTTATAATGGCCAAATCCTTTTTGTAGTATTGGATGAATACTCCAATAAGTGAGAATTATGGAAGAAAAGAATAAGATTATCACATATGCTGTGGTCACCCTTGTTGTAGGTGTATTAATCGGTACAGCGGTAGGTTACGCGGTATTCCACGAAGACAAGAATACCGATGATACGTACTATTACTATCTCTATTTTGGTGACAATAGTAGCGATAATGATTGGTACAGCGGAACAGGATCCAATGCAGGTGATGCGTTCAGTAATGCAATGGATAAAGCTGGATTTGACTGGGACATAAGTGCATACGGATACATAGGCTCGATAAACGATATCGGTGAAACATCTGGATGGGCACTATACCAGTACCTTTACTCTGAATGCACATCGGCGGCAGCAGACAACAGTATATTGTATCCTGTCAACGACAGTTACGGATATTATGCATCTTCCAACGGATGGAAGGTAATAAATGGATATGATGACGCTTCGATTGACTTCAAACTCTCAGAGATCTCATCATTTGTTTATTTCTTCTCTGTTTATCCTTCTGATTGGGATCCAGTGACACCATTGGATGATGATGGGTGGATGTCTACAGGGCCATTCAGCTGAATAAATATTGCCTGGATGTTCATTACACCCAGGCATTAAACAATTTATGATAGATCACAAACTATTACGACGAGGTGCAAAAATTTGATAGGATTCTTGTCATTGGCCATATTCACAAACTCTCATAAATCTGAGATAGATAATGGAAATTCCGTTCCAAAAGAAAATGGTATTAAAATAAAAAAAATGACCAGAATTGCTCGTATAAAAGTATTCCTTACCGTCATAATAGTCCTATCTGGAATCTTTGTCACATTTGCGATGAACGGTGTAGGGTCCAATGCATATCAATCTCAAACCGAAGGAATCGTATTGGATTTTGGCAATTATGATACTGTTTGGACCGATGCAGATTACAATGAGGTTTCTTCTGCGGTCGATCTTTTAGAATATGCGTGTGACGAAAACGGATATTCCTATACATTCAACGAAGAGGGTATTCTAACAGAGGTCAACGGAATCTCCAATTCAGACACTGTGATGTGGACACTATGGTATGTTACAAAAGGAAGCACAGAATTTACAGAATCAGAAAATTATTCCATTGACGCATCGAATTATTCAGGTACTGTTTGGGCATATTGCGAGGACGGCGAAGAACCTGCCGTGATCGTTGATGGTTCTGGAACATGCATATATGGCTATTCACAAGCCAATAGAATCGTTTCGTTATCGCCTTCAGCTACTGAAATTCTGGGTTCAATGGATGCCATCGATGCAGTTGTCGGTACCGATTATTATAGTGATTATCCTTCATCCGTTGTAGAAGGGAAAAGTGACGGCAGTATTTCTGTGGTGGGAACGTATACAGACCCTAGTTATGAATCGATAATGAAAACATCACCGGACATGGTGATATGTGACAGTTCTCAATATAATCAGATACAAATGACCACTAAGATGCGTACATCTGACATAAATGCAGTACTTTTGTACGAGGGTGAAGACATCGAGACCATAATCAATAATATATTCATTGTCGGGATTGCAATAGGGTATGGAATCCGTGCCCAGAATGTAGTAAGCGATCTGGATTATGCTGTTGAAGAGATCGAGGAACTCTTAGAAAATGGAGAATATTCAGACATTGAAACGATGATCTCTCTTTCATCTGATGCTTCGCCTTATGTGGCTGGCAATTATACCTATGCTGATAACATATTGATCAACGTATGTGGGTTCAACATCTTTCATTCCATGAACGGATGGGTGCATATAAATTCAGAATACATTTCTGAATACAACCCTTCAGTCATAATAATATATTCATCAGAATATTCTGCAACACAGGCCGATTACGATCTTATGCTGTCCAATCTATCTGCAGAATGGAAAAGCACAGATGCGTACAAGTCCGGGGAGATCTATTTGTTCGCAGACGAACTTGGCGAAATGGCCCAGCGTGCCGGTCCGAGATTTGCACAACTAATGGAAATAACAGCAAGGATATTGCATCCTGATGCCTTCGATGACGGTATAATCATACCGAAATATATTGGCGACAATTATGAGGACTATCTGACGATCACAAAGAATCTGGGGTTCGATAGCTGATGCAGTTCAAGGGTACATCGGTAGGATGTGTCATTCCTATTATTGTCGTAGGCATGTTCATCTTATCTTCTTTTGCAGTTTTAGCGTCCGGAGACGCAGCTCAATCAGATAATACTGAATTATTATTGGATGAGGGAAACGGAGATACCAATTGGATGGATCTCGTCTCATCAAGCACATATGCTTCTACTATCGAAAACACACTTAACGATGCAGGATATATATGCACGATATCAAATTCGGTTATATCTGTTGAAGGAAAAACTTCAGAGATAATCGGTTCTAGCACCAGTTCGGGTGGAACATTCATTGTATCGGGAACTACCGGAATTACAGTTACATCATATTGGTTTGCATATATTTGGAATGAAGATACATTAGAATGGGAAACAATAACCGATCTATCTGAAAATTACAATTCCGAATATCTGGCAGTCGGATTTTATCCCGTTGGATATACTCCTGCAGAAACTCCTGAAAATCCATCTTCTTGGACGTGCATTGCAGGGGATGCTGAGAATTCAGGTACACAAACCGCCAATCTATCTTCAGAAACAGGTACTATTGCCTGGTCCTACAAGAGCGTAGATGGTGTTACCGGAGTATATTCATCCACATTGGTTGCAGGAGGATTTGCCTTTGTTAAGTATGGTTATGCTTCTTCTTCGAATGTTGTGGTCGTATGTTATGATCTTAATTCCGGAGAAGATGTTTGGGAATTCTGGTATAAATGCACATATTACGAGACTACAACAGATCTTGTGGTAGGCGATTATCTATTTGTGCAATCTTCCAATGGACAGATCTATAAATTTAATTGGAAGGAAGGCCCAGGAGAAGACAACTCGAATGTCAAGACATTCAATGGAGAATCTTGGGGCAGCAGTACAGCGATACCTGATGACACGGGAGCTGAATTGATAGGAGCATTTTACGGTGATGGCGCAGGTTCCATGGTATGCGATTCGGGAGCAATATATGTTGCATGTTCGAACGGAATGATCTACTGTTTCGATCTGGATCTGAATCTATTATGGTCTTACCAGACATCGGGGCATGGATATTACACTTCACCGACGGTATATGATGATTACGTCTCTATTGGTATGTATGATGGACATCTCTACATACTGAGTAAAACAACTGGCAGTCTAATTGTCGATGAGGTGGTTTACACCACTACCTACAAGGGCAGTGTTTATGGACAGGTCTCAGCACCATGTTTCTTGAAAGAAGGTGACAGTTACATCATCTTTGCATCATATAGTGATGGAAGGGGAATGAGTTCTCAAACATTTGGGATCGTTGTATACGAATTCGATGGAAATGAACTTACTGAGATCTCTGATTACGTGGATGTTTTTGGCGGAGGGATATCAACATATCTAAGTCCTTATACCGATTCTAATTTTAATGGAATTTATTTTATGGCCGCTAACGGCCTCTATAAAATGGACACATCTGGGAACTATGAGCTGCTTAACAGTACGTTCTCTGAATTGAAAAGGACCAAATCATCACTTGTCATTGTCAATGATGAATACATTTACATTGCGTGTTACAACGCCAACTATGGAATGTATAAACTCGATATGAATGGAAAGATACTCGGCTCATTCCAATCCTCCTTTACTTCTTACTGTATGTGTCCTGTTACCGTGGTCGATGGAATGTTCATATCCGGTAACGATGGCGGGGTTTTTGCTGTAAGTGGAGCATTTAACGAATATATACCACCGACAAATGATGACAAGATGGAATTATGGGAAAAGATTGCCATTGCCATTGCCATATTCTTGTTACTTATAGCTTTGATCTGGGCAGTTTTAAGATATGTAGTAAAATGGGAAAAACCATTTGCACATGTTAAAGGATCAATTTTACATTTCTTCTTCGGAGAAGATTATACACATAATACCCGGAACAAACATCGTCTTTGGGCGGTCATGCTAATAGGAATATCGCTGACACTAGTTGCTGCCATAGCTTCATTATGCATAGGATCCAACACAACAATGTCGATCGGTGAAATGTTCAGTGCGTTGATATCTTCGATACAAAAAGGTGGACACAACCTGACATATAATGAGATGTTGATATACAATTCAAGATTGCCCCGTATCCTGGCAGCAATTGGAGTCGGAATTGGTTTATCCGTTGCAGGTGCCATGTATCAGGCAATAATAAGGAATCCATTGGTGGACCCTTACATAATGGGTGTATCTGCTGGGGCAGGAACAGCGGCTATAGCGGTAATAGCATTCGATTTCACATTCTTAGGATTTTTCAGTTCTCAAGATATATATCTGACCGCATTTGCCGCCATAATAGGCGGTCTTGTAGCATTTGCATTTACTATGATACTTGCAGAAAAAGCTGGCGGGACATCGATAAATTATGTATTGGCAGGAATAATCATAGGATTGGTCTTTTCTGCGATACAAACGCTTTTGATGATATTCGCTGGAGCTCATATATCTGGAGCTTTGACCTGGTTATACGGCTCTTTTGCATTGATAACATGGGACAAGGTCTGGTTGATATTGGTGCCTGCGATCACAATATCCTTGATCCCATTGATCTGGGCCAAAGAATTCAATCTTGTGCTCTTGGGTGAAGAACAGGCCAAACAGATGGGATTGAATGTCAAAAGATTCAACAGAGTGATGCTTATAGCGGCGTCCGTGCTAACCTCTTTCTGTGTGGCCTTCGTCGGTATAATAGGTTTCGTAGGATTGGTTATACCGCATCTATGCCGTATGATACTGGGCGGGGATCACAGATTGGTACTTCCCGCATCTATGGCATTCGGCGGTGCTTTGATGATATTTGCAGATCTGCTGTCAAGAGTACTATTGGTAGGATATGAACTTCCCGTAGGAGCGATAACCACCATAATCGGTGTGCCAGTATTCGCATATCTACTAGTAAAAAGAGGTAAGATGTATGATGGATGACGTCCAATCGTTAAAGATCAAAGGCCTTAACAAGGCATACGAATACAGATATCATACAGTAATGGAAGTTTCCTATTTCTTACAACTTGAGGAGATAGCGGAAGTTATTGAACCCAATGATTTTAGAAATGCCACAATTCCAAAATTTATAAGCAAGATATACGAACCTATGGGGGGAAGGGCCCTATGATCTGGACATGGTTGATATTAGCAGTTATCTTTATCGTTATACTCTATGTCATATCATACATATTCAGGAAGAATTATTGGAACATTAAGGAAAGGTCATCAAAATGGTTCAATGGGGATTCAGATTATCATTCTGATTCAAAGAGACGCCGTATAAAGATAATGATCTCTGTGGGGATTGTCGTTTTATTGGTTGCATTCATTGCGG
The DNA here is from genome assembly GCA_019262145.1 of Candidatus Methanogranum gryphiswaldense. Classification (NCBI taxonomy): domain Archaea; kingdom Methanobacteriati; phylum Thermoplasmatota; class Thermoplasmata; order Methanomassiliicoccales; family Methanomassiliicoccaceae; genus Candidatus Methanogranum; species Candidatus Methanogranum gryphiswaldense. Next base: position 857,776 of record CP076745.1, read on the forward strand.
CCCTATGTATTGGACCTACAAAGATACTGTCTGTTCCAGATATGTTCTCCGCTCTGATATCAGCGATATCAAAAGGTGGACAAAATCTTACATCTGATGAGATGCTAGTATATGATTCCAGACTTCCACGCACCCTTGCTGCCATTGGCGTTGGGATCGGGCTGTCCGTTGCAGGTGCCATGTATCAGGCAATAATAAGGAATCCATTGGTGGACCCTTACATAATGGGTGTGTCTGCAGGAGCAGGAACAGCGGCCATAGCGGTAATAGCATTCGATTTCACATTCTTCGGATTATTTGCTCAACATTCGATATACCTTACAGCATTCACAGCAATAGTAGGCGGTCTTGTAGCATTTGCATGCACCATGATACTTGCAGAAAAGGCTGGCGGAACCACAAACAGTTATGTCCTTTCTGGAGTCGTCATAGGAATGATATTCTCGGCCATACAAACAATAATGATGGTTTTTGCGGGAACACAGGTGACAAGTGCATTGCTATGGTTATTCGGATCGTTCTCCAACATAACCTGGAGTCAAGTATGGTTGATGATCATACCTATTTTGGTAATGTCAATAATTTGCTTCCGTTGGGCTAAAGAGTTCAATCTTGTTCTTCTGGGTGATGAACAGGCCAAACAGATGGGATTGAACGCCAAGAGATTCAACAGGGTCATGCTAATAGTGGCATCTGTACTGACCTCTTTCTGTGTGGCCTTCGTTGGTATAATAGGTTTCGTAGGATTGGTTATACCACATCTATGCCGTATGATACTGGGCGGAGACCACAGGCTGGTACTTCCCGCATCTATGGCATTCGGTGGCGCATTAGTGGTATTCACGGATATTGTCTCCAGAACAATTCTTCCAGGTCAAGAATTACCAGTGGGCGCCATAACTACTCTTATAGGTATTCCAGTATTCGCTTATCTATTGATTAAAAGGGGGAAAATGTATGAAGGATGATATCCCATTGTTAGAGATCAAAGGCCTGAACAAAGTATACGAAGACGGATATCATGCCGTAAAGGATGTTTCCTATTCTTTACAACCTGGATTGATTGTAGGGCTAATAGGTCCGAATGGTTGTGGTAAAACAACGATGATGAAATGCATTAACAGGATGCATAACCCTACATCTGGAGAGATCCTCATTGACGGTGAATCCGTACTGAACAAAACACCATCAGAAGTTGCGAAATTGGTTTCCAACGTACCTGCGGAATTGAAGGCATCCTTCGGATTGACGGTCTTTGAAACTGTGATGCTTGGAAGATATCCACATCTTCAGAACATATGGTGGGAGACGCACGAGGACGAATCGATGGTGATCGATGCTCTCAAGAAATTCGGAGTGTATCATTTACAGAACCGTTCATTGAATATGCTCTCGTCGGGAGAAAGACAGAGAGTGCTCATCGCCAAGGCCTATGTACAAAATCCCAGACTGATGCTTGTGGACGAACCGACATCCCACCTAGATATGAAATATAAATTGGATGTCATGGAATACCTGAGAGCAATGGTAAAACAAGATATGACCGTTCTTGTAGCCGAACACGACATCTCCCTTATGGCCAGATACTGTGATCTTTGCATAATCATGAAGAAAGGAGAATTGGTCACAATTGGGAATCCCAAAGAAGTCATCACAGAAAAGTTAATGCAGGAAGTATACGAGGTAAGTGCTTCTGTCGGATTCGATCAGGATGGGGAACTTTTCGTATTACCAAAGAGGTATACAGGTAAACACAATCTTTGAACATTATTTTCAGTATATTATGTAAAAATATCCAACGCAGATCAGCAATGTTATAAATGATACTGGCAATCCAATTTTTAATGCTTGCCAAAAATTCAATTTTATATCGTATTTCTCCGATTCCTCAGCCACTATGATATTAGCCGCTGCACCAATGAGCGTTGCATTACCGGCTAATGTTGAGGATGCGGCCAAAACAAGCCAGAACATCTCTTGAGATGGTATCATATTACCTATCAACATCACTGCTGGAACATTACTGATAAGATTGGATAACACCGCTGAGAATGCAGCTATTCCGAGTATGCTTGGTGTTTCTCCTTCACCAAAACCAGGGAATAAAGATGCAATTTCATCTATCAGCCCAGTACTTACCACACCCCCCATCAATATGAAAAGACCTACAAAGAACAATATTATGGACCAATCTACACGTTTTACCATCCAAACCGCATTGCCTATTCCCTTCGTAACTCCAGCAATTAGAGCAACGATCCCAGAGGCCAATGCAATAATGTATATGGGCAAACCTAACGGATCTGATAGCGCAAACAATACTACTGTTATTGTGAGTAGACCGAGCATAAAGATCAATCTGGGTCTATCAATTTTAACAGTATCATCATTGTTTATTTCTTTGTATTTTACCTCTTCATTGATGTCCTTTTTAAAGAAGAAGATTATGATCAATATCGCGACTGTTAATGCAATAATGGCCAAAGGTATTGTTTTAATAGAAAATTCCAAAAAACCTATTCCAGCCTTTGTTGCGATATAAGCATTCTGCGGATTGCCTACTGCCGTTGCAACACTGCCAATATTTGAAGATATGAAAAGACCGACAAGATAAGGTATCGGATTAGCTTTTAATGAACGACAACACTTTATTACAACTGGTGTCAATAGTAAAACGACAGCATCATTAAGCATTATAGCTGATAAAAATGCAGATAAAAGCATTAAAGATACTAGGAATTTTATATGAGAGGGATTACCTGCGATCAATTTATGAACGATTACCTCAAAGAATCCAGCAAGTTCAAGACCTGCAACAAGCAACATCATTCCAAACAAAAGAAGAAGAAGTTCATAATTGATGTATAACGGAATATCACTAAAACTGACAAGACCCAGAACCAACATGGCCGCTCCGCCAATAAGAGCTATTCCTGCACGCCCGATCTTGGTGCCTGGTATCTTATGTATGGCAATCAATGCATATGTCACTAAAAACACTAGTAGGGCAAGCAGGCATTCGATGGTCATTCTACCCTCATTCAGCATTATCCCTTTATTAGTTTATCCCATGACTAAAAATATGAAAATGTGATTTTGGCAGTATGCAGGTTCCTCCGAATATCCATGCGATGGTTGCGCCAAGAGCAATAAAGATGTACATCAACAAAAGGATGAATCAAAAAATGATTGGACTGGGACTTACTGCATCGACTGTACCTTTTCTATTTGAATTAGAAAAAAATGAAGGCACAAGTCTTAAAGAAATCACGGCGCACCTGAGTGTTGATAAAGCACTCACAACGAGAACAATTAGACAGTTAATAGACAAGGGATTTGCTGAAGATATAAGTGAAAATCACCGTTCGTGTAAGATCGTATTGACCTCCAAAGGTCGCGATACAGTCAAAGAAATAAACACGTATGTTATTGACGTGCATAACGATGTCTTCACATACATCTCAGAAGAAGAATTCCGGACCATGATGATCGTCATGGAAAAGGTCTATCGTAGAATTTGTGAAAAAGAAAAGGACCTCGAATCAAAATGATACTAAAATATCTGAAGGCCACTGAATGGTGTCTTGTAGCCATATGTGTATTTTTAATTTTCATACAGGTATATTTTGATCTTGAAATACCCGCCTACATGTCATCTATCACCACAATAATATCGACTGGTGGTACTACAGACGAGGTCCTACATGAAGGACTTGGGATGATAGCATGTGCATTTGGAAGTTTGATTTCTGCCATAATCACAGTTTACATTGCTGCATACATCGCTGCATCCCTTTCCATGAGACTCCGTGAGTTACAATTCAAAAATGTGCTTTCATACTCAACCAAAGAGATAAATAAATTTTCAATGGCAAGTCTGATAACTCGTTCAACAAATGATGTCAATCAGATCCAACTTGTTGTTGCTCTAGGTCTGCAGGTAATGATCAAAGCACCTATATTGGCGGTATGGGCAATAATCAAGATAGCAAACAAAAGTTGGCAATGGAGTGCTGCTACAGCGGTTGCAATAATCGTTTTAATGTTGATCATCTCGATATTCATGATATTTGTAATACCTCGTTTCAAGAAAGTCCAATGGTTAACTGATAAACTTAACCGTGTAACGGGTGAGAACCTATCCGGTGTGAGGGTGGTACGCGCATACAACGCTGAGGATTATCAGGAAAATAAGTTTGATAAAGCAAACGAAGAACTTACTTCCAACAATCTATTTACTGGTCATTCCATGGCCTTTTTGATTCCCAGTATGAGCTTGATAATGAGTTTGCTCTCGTTATCCGTATATTGGATCGGTGCGATCCTGATAAATAATCTTAATGGAGATTATTCGGCACAATTCGTTATATTCACCGATATGATCGTATTTTCATCATATGCTATGCAGATTGTAATGGCATTCATAATGACGGTCTTTGTCTTTATGTTCCTTCCTCGTGCGATGGTCGCATCTAAACGTATACAAGAGGTTATAAACACAGAATCTTCAATAAAAGGAGGCAACGTCACAGAAAGTCCTACTGGAATGGAAGGCGAAATAACATTCAAAAACGTGTCATTCAAATATGTGGATTCTGCAGACTATGTTTTAAAAGATATAAATCTTCAAATAAAAAAGGGCGAAACTGTCGCATTCATCGGTTCTACAGGCAGTGGAAAAAGTACGATTCTGAATCTTGTACTACGTTTTTACGATGTAACAGAAGGACAGATCTTGATCGACGGCGTGGATATCCGTGAGTATACATTAGAAACACTCCATAAAAAAATGGGATATGTTCCACAAAGAGCTGTTTTATTCACAGGTACAGTCGATTCTAATGTAAGGTATGGCGATAACTCGGACATTCGTACGGAAGAGGAAGTCAAAAGAGCCATAGCCATAGCTCAAGGAAAAGAATTTGTAGAAAAGATGAACGGACAATATCAAAGCGAGATCTCTCGTGGAGGTACCAACATATCAGGTGGACAGAAACAACGTCTTTCTATTGCACGTGCCATATGTAAAAAGCCTGAATTCTACTTATTCGATGATTCTTTCTCTGCTCTGGATTATAAAACGGATCGTGTTCTAAGAGATAATTTGAAAAAAGAAACCAACGGCGTTACGAGTTTGATCGTGGCTCAAAGGATCGGCACAATAATGGAAGCCGATCAAATTGTGGTTCTTGATAACGGACACATAATCGGAGTAGGAAAACATAAGGACCTACTGCATAATTGTTCTGTTTATCACGATATTGCATCCTCACAACTTTCAGAGGAGGAATTGGGACTATGAGCTCAGATCCAAATGAAAAGAGAAGAGGCCCAATGATGGGGCCAGGCAATATGGGTATAAAAGAAAAACCCAATAATTTTAGAGATGCCTGGTCCAAATTATTTGCATATCTAGGTATTTACAAAAGACATGTCATATTTGCAATATTGTTAGCGATATTTGGTACGATTTTAATACTTCTAGGACCAAATATGTTGGGTGAGATAACCGATACGATAACCGAGGGCATGACCACCGGTAATATGAACATGGAAAAGATCGTTCATATCGGAATCTTCTTAGTACTAGCATACTCCATTGGAACACTCTTAACATTTGCTCAGAACTACATCCTAGCTACAATATCCCAAAGAACAGCAAAAAGACTCCGTACGGACATATCAAAAAAGATCAACAGATTACCATTGAGCTATCTTGATAGAACCTCAAACGGCGATATACTTAGCCGCGTAACGAATGATGTTGATACCATCGGACAGTCAATGAACATGAGCATAGGCACGCTCGTGACAGCGGTTACCATGCTCATAGGTTCATTGATCATGATGGCCTATACCAATATGACCATGATGGTCACTGCGGTCCTATCAACCGTATTTGGATTTGGACTTATGATATTGATAATCTCTAGATCTCAAAAGTACTTTAACCGTCAACAAAAGAATCTAGGCATGATGAATGGTCATGTCGAAGAAATGTATTCGGCGCATGACATCTTGACAGCATACAATGGCGAGAAAAAAGCCACGGATCAATTCGATACAATTAACAAAGACCTTTTCAATAGTGCCTTCAAATCTCAATTCTTCTCTGGTTTGATGATGCCATTCATGACATTCATCGGTAACTTTGGATATGTGGCTGTTTGTATTGTAGGTGCCGTCCTTGTGATAGATGGTGGCGTATCATTTGGAATAATAGTTGCATTCATGATCTATGTACGTTTATTCACACAACCTTTGTCGCAAATTGCCCAAGCATTCACAAGTATGCAATCAGTGGCTGCAGCCTCAGAACGCGTATTTGCCTTCCTCAATGAAGAAGAACAAGAAGATGAAAGTGAAAAATCAAAAAAGCTTGAGAACATAAAGGGTGACGTTGAATTTAGAAATGTGCATTTCGGATATCTTCCGGATAAAGAGGTCATACACGATTTCTCAGTCAAGATATCTGCAGGTCAAAAAATAGCCATTGTTGGACCTACAGGAGCAGGAAAAACAACCATAGTCAATTTATTGATGCGTTTTTATGAACTCAATAGCGGAAAGATATTGATCGACGGCACATCTATAGAAGAGGTCCCACGCAAAAATGTACATGAACAATTTTGCATGGTCTTACAAGACACCTGGCTATTCGATGGGACCATAAAAGAGAACGTTATCTATTGTAAACAAAACATAACTGACAATATGGTCGAGAATGCTTGCAAAGCTGTAGGCATGCACCATTTTATCATGACATTACCAAACGGGTATGATACTGTTTTAGATGAGAAGATGAGCCTATCAACTGGACAAAGACAACAACTGACAATAGCCCGCGCTATGATACAGAATTCACCTTTGTTGATACTTGATGAAGCAACAAGTTCGGTCGACACAAGAACAGAAAAAATAATTCAGGATGCAATGGATGATCTGACAAAAAATAGGACCTCCTTTGTGATCGCCCACCGTTTATCAACTGTAAGAAATTCAGACCTCATATTAGTGATGAGGGACGGAAGCATAGTTGAAAAAGGTACACACCAAGAACTTCTTGATAAGAAAGGATTCTACAGTGAACTTTACAACAGCCAATTCGAAGATGTGGAAATCGCATGATTTGATATCATACGATTAATGTTTTCCATTTTTAGGTTTGGCACGTAAATACTTCAAAAGTTCCACATCTTTTTCAGTCCATTCCGGAGTGTATCCTTTCATAACATATTCTTTGTACCATATTTCAGCCTCTGTCATCTTTTGTGATATTTCTGACATTTTATCGACAATTATTAGTGCAGTATTGTCTGACGAGGGTTTCCATCTTGAAGGCCACCTATAGTCATCCTCCTCAAGAAAACCGACAAGAAACACTACCCTGTCTAGATGAGAAAGTTCAGCATATAGTGATGCTTGCATCAGGTACGAAGGAGGTACACAATTCATATTCCCGTTTTCATCCATCCATTTATCTTTTGAACCCGACGTCTTGATCTCTAAAATAGAATCCCTTTTTCCATTCATTGTGATGTAGCCGTCCACCATGCCGCCAAATAACTTGTTGTCATGGAAATGGTCATATTGACATGATTCTTTTTCCACGGGGGGTTCTACGGCTATTTTTATGCTTTCATCGACACTTAGTGATTCTTTCAACATCCTTGTTACATTATGGCCGAGGTAATCGCGAAGAACAGGTTCCAGAATATTACCTGCATCAATATACTTATTCGGAGGATCACCAGGATAGATACGGGCTAATTCACAGGCCACTTTGAATGGTGTGGAAAAATCACTCATTCCGAATATTCCACCTATCTTCGCACCTGTGATCTTCTTTGGTTTCCATGTCTCAAAATACACGGTCTTCTCCTCATCACAGATCTCAGTTATGTTCATCCTTCCATCAAAGACCATTTTATCATCTCAATGAATATGCAAACAGGATCCGGGTTTCAGTGTATATAACACCCATCGACCACATTTGTTTGCGAACATCCTTATATGCAACATTATGCCCATCGATCCAAACAGTTTCGCTTCCACCACAACGGTCAGATACGTACACTTCTGTAAGTACATTGCCAGTTATTATCGGATATTCTTCAGTTCTGTCCTTTCTTAGACGAGTATGATCAAATATACCGCTGGCATATTTCTCATTCCCTTCGAAAGGATTCATTTCTTCAAAGTTCTCACGATAATTGAAGTTTAATGTGCCTTCTCCATTCTTGGATTCCAACTCATATCTTTCGTTGAATTGACGTATTATACCGTCATCCGATCTTTCCTGAGTCACCTCATATTCGAACCAAGTACCAATGTCCATGAACGAGAATCAACATGTGGTTTTAAAGACATGATTGATTCATTCTTTTATTAGAGACTTGAAGAAACTGGACATATCTCTCAATCTGACATTGTTGAGATAATATATATGGTCCTGTCCCTCTTTTTCGGAACATATCAATCCTGCTGTAGAAAGTATTCTTATGCATTCATTGATTCTTTTTTCATCCAATCCAAAAATTCCATCCGTAAATGGTGTTCTTAGATATTCCTTAGAAAGTCCGCGGACAACTTTAAGAACATCTCCATCTGACAATGCTTTCAATATATCTAATTCAGGATCGTCTGAAATCATTGATATCTGGCTCTTACAAAGACAAACGTGTTTGCTTTGCTTCATTTGGTTTTCATCTGTCACAATGTGTGATCGAAAAATTAAGATTTAATCTTTCCTAAATAATATATTCAATACTTAGGATAAAATACGACAAATTCGTTCGAGTGTTAATGGTCGGCCTTACAAATGCGTTCTTCACTTTTTTGGACGTAATATCAATTTTTGTTTGGTTGATAATAATCATCGACGTCGTTGCCATATTCGTCTTACTTTTTTTGGAAAGGATGGACCCTAGATCATTTGTGGCTTGGTTGACGATATTCATCTTTTTGCCATTTTTAGGTGTAGTGCTATACCTTTTCCTTGGATGTACCCTTTATCGGAAGCATGCTTTCACACTCAAGGAAATAGAAGATGAAAAACTAGCCAATCTCTATCTAAAGGAACTTGATAGGATAGAATCAGACATTGATGCAGATAAAATAGACCCAGATATTCGTAATTTCGCTAAAGCCATCAAAAATGCGGGTGGTTGGGGATACTCCAATAATAACGATATCGAATTGATAACTGAAGGTCAAAAAAAGATGGATATGTTATTTTTTGATCTAAGACAATCTAAAAAATTCATATTATTCCAATACTATATTTTACGTGATGACGAGGTTGGAAAGGAACTGATGGATATATTGACCCAGAAAGTGAAAGAAGGTGTAGAAGTGTACCTTCTTACCGATGCATTCGGAAATGGAAATGGACCGAAGGCAGGCATTCGTGAATTCAAAGCTGCAGGTGGACATTTTGCTCTTTTTCATAGATCTATCAAACTTCTTCTCAGTCCGAAAAAGAACAATCGGAATCATCGCAAGATCGCCATTATCGATGGGGAGATCTCATATTGTGGCGGATACAATATAGGCAAGGAATATGTGAATCATGGGCGGTTTGGCTATTGGAGAGATGCTTCTTTAAGGATCAAGGGCGGAGCTATAATTCCTTTGACTACAAGGATAATCGCTGATTGGAATTATACATCCAAAAAAGACATGATCACAGATCCCAAGAAGTATTTATTGAATGCACCCTATGAAAACAAAGGGGAAGAAAGAGCACAGGTCGTGTCAGGCGGACCCGACACATACAAGAACAATCCAGTAAGATCCCAATATCTCGAAATGATAAGACAGGCAAGGAAAACACTGTACATTACGACACCATATCTTACACCGGATGAGACGATAACTGAATGCATAAAATGCGCTGCCATGGCGGGCGTTGACACAAGAATAATTGTTCCTGCCGTCGGAGATCATATTTTTGTACACTGGAATACCCTTTCTGCCGCCAATGAATTAATGAAACATGGTGTTAAGGTATATCTCCATCAAAATGGGTTTAACCATGCCAAGACGATAATCTGTGATGATGCTTTCCTTTCCGTAGGTTCAGCAAATATGGATGATCGGTCTCTTAATTTAAATTTTGAAACAAATGTTATGGTATATTCTCGTAAGATTCGTGATCAGATGTATGAGATGTTCATGCATGATCTAAAATATTGTTCAGAATATTCTTGTGAAGAATATGAAAGCATGCCACTTAAATATAGAATAAGAACGAAAATCTCGTACTTCTTTAAACTGATCAGTTGACGTCCAATTACTAAAAATTATATATAACTTCAATGTTGACAGCGTTGCAAGGGAGTGAATATGGGCGATTTTAGGTTAGGAGCAACGATTTCTATTGCCCTTATTACGGTTTTAACTGTTACAGCTGTTTCAGTCATTTCTGATGACAGCGACGCAATCTCCTCTATAGAATATTCAGATTTGAATACATCTGATTTTTATGATAATATCATATACGATATCAAAAATGAAAATCCAACTGAATACAACATAGATCTGTCCTCTTTTACATCCACCAACACAATTGTACCTTCGCCAGTTATTGAAGCCCTTGCATCTTCAGATGGCATAAAACTTATATTCAATGTTTATTCCAACGAAGAGATTTACTACATATACATGATTGATTCATTAAGAGTCAACGAGGTCTCATCAGCATCTGTAGTAGATATCGGTGTTAACTTCAATTTTGAATCTAATGAAACAAGTAGCAATGTTGAGGACTCTGTGATCCTTATCATGAATGGAGAAGGTATTCAACCATTTGTCACCACTTTATATCTTAATCTAGGAGCAATAACTGATGAAGATATTTCCAATGTAGAATACACGGTTTCCTCAAGCACCGATGATCTGGAATTTTTAACCATTGATGGCGATTATATGGTATTTGAATTGAGCACAGCTCAAGACTATGTTTTTAATTCATCAGAACAAGTTGGATCTGATGCAAATGATGATTCTAAGATCAATAGGATCATAATTAGTATGATTGTAAGTGCTGCATTCATAATTGGAATACTTGCGATATTCAGAAATTATTGATGATCTCATTTTAAATCAAAACTTTAGGTTCATATCGGATGTCAAGATATGATGAAATGTACCCATATTGTTCAGCATGAGCAGTAACTAGCAATACGTAAAACTTGATTTGATATACTCCGGAACAGGATCATCCTTGTACCAATAATTTTCATTTGATCACATTAAATAATAAACAAAAATGAGGCTCGGGGAATGATCCCCGATAAAATGTTTAGAACACGAGATTACAACCTTCAGAGGTCGTAGTTCTTCATGTTAAAGTTGGGAACAAGTCCTGAGAACTCTTTTACAGCGTACTCAACGAATTTGCTCTCTTCCTTTGGCAATGCCTCGAACTTCTTGATGATGTCCTTGAGGGTGTCGAGCTGTTTGTTGGTGAGCGCGAGCTCTTTGGTCTCGTATCCTTTAAGGATGATCTTGGCACCGGTAAGTCCTGCTCCAAGGGCCCTGTTGTAGAGGTGGTTACCCTCTGCTGCGATGGCCTTTCCGATCTCGTATGCATGGTCGTATGCGAGAACGTATGCCTCTGGTCCCCTGGTCCTGTCAGCGAACATGTACAGATCCCTGAGGGTCTTCTCCTGTTTCATCTGGAGTGCAGTGTTCATGAGGGCTGCTTCGTATCCGATGGATCCGAACCAGCACTGGACGGATGTTCCACCGAACTCGGGGTGGTACTCGACAGATTCGTTGGACCAAAGGTCACAGCACTGTGCGATAAGGTTTCCCTGAAGATCGCAGTGTGCGCACTGGCAGTTCTTTCCTTCCTGAGCGGTAGGCATTCCTGCTATTGCTTTTACTATGGGTCCTTCGTAACCACAGTCTTTGTCAGGTCCGATTGCACCGGACTCCCATGCTGCAAGTGTCCTTGCTGCAGAGATCGACCTTGTTACTGCGGAGAATGTTCTCTGAACATCGTTGTCCTGCATTCCGCCAGCCATGAACATAGCGACGTTTGCTCCGGAGCAGTTTGTGTCTCCTCCAGCAACGCACTTGTGTTTCTTGGCGATGTTTGCGAACTCAGACCAGACATATGTCATGTCAACGGTTCCAAGGTATCCGACACCGAAGAGGAAAGCAACGATATCTCCATTTGTAACTGCGTAGTCTGCGAATTCTTTTCCACCGACGGTCTCACATGAGAGGTTGTCTGCACCGTTCTCGCAAGCGATCTCGGCACATTCGAAAAGTTTCTCAGGGTATGCGTGGTTCTTGTCGTGTCCAGGCCTGAGTCCATGATCTGCCTCACGCTGGTCAGGGATTGTCTGCCTTACACCACAGTTGAGTCCATACTCCTCGTGGTATTTCTCACACATTGCTTTCTGACCTGATACGACAGGTGCAGAGAGTTTTTCCTGGTTCATCTGTGAAACCCATTCGGTCTCAAGCTGAACGTCGGGGAATCCGACAGTGATAGCCCTGTCGAGAATGTCCTTTGTGATGTAATCGACATACTCTTTCCTGAGTTTTGCGGGGTCTTTCTCTGTTCCGGGCCTGGGTGCATAGTTGATCTCAGGGATAACTTTGCCTGCTCCGATCTTCAATCCGAATCCGTAGGAAACGGGCTTGATTGCACGTCCGAATGTCATATCGTCGGCACATGCGTATTCCATTTTTGTGAATCTCTTAACTGACATATTTACTGGCCTCCAATGATTGAGTCCCACTCTTCTCTAACTTTCTTCCAGTCGTATCCCTTGCGGATCTTCTCTGCAATTATAGGCGTCTGGGGGGCTTTCTCGGAATAAATTCCGAGGTCGTATGAGTTTGCATAATCTCTGTTGACTGCTCCACCACATCCCATGAGGGGTGTTTTCATACCTTTGTGGACGAGCATTTTTGCCTCAGCGGGGAATGCAGACATTGTTGTTGTCATAAGTGCTGTTCCGCTGGCGAAGAGTGGTTTGACTTCCACGACTTTATCAACGAACTCTGCGACAGGGACGTCACGGCCCATGTCGATGACAGTGTATCCGGAGGATCTGACCATGACTGCTGCGATGTTCTTTCCGATGTCGTGGGGGTCTCCCTCGGCAGCGTGCATGACAACTGTTCCTTTTGTCTCCCTGCCTCCAGGGACCTGTTTCTCTGCGATTGCGATTCCGATCTCCATGGTCTTTGCGGCCATCATGATCTCAGGCAAGTAGTAGACGTGCTCTGCGTACAGCTTTGCAACGACTTCCATACCAGCAACGAGTCCGTTGTTGATGACATCCAAGGGGTTCCTGTGTTTAAGGGCGTCCATAACTACGGGTCCGACGGTCTTGAATCTCATATAGAGTACTTCTTCTGCGACCTTCTTGAAGACCTCGTCCTTGGGCAACATCTTTTTAGCCATTTCTTCAGGGGTTGCGATGACTTGACCTTCGACGTCATATCTCTTCACAACGACTGAGAAATCTGCTCCATTTGTGCTTAGCATGTTAATTTCTCCAATTTGTTCAGCGTTTTCACGCTTGCAACCTAAATTTTCGGAATAATATTTAGGTGATTTTGTGGTTGGATGGGTTGTCAATGTCAAATAATAAAAATCATTAAATACTATTGAACATAGCAAATTCCAACTGTCCATATTTGCCAATATCTTGTAATGTTTGACTATGTCAAACATTATATTATAGTGGGGGAAGAATCGAATATAAAGATTGGATTCATCCAACGGATACAGATTATTGTATTCTACCGATAGAAATGATTATAAGCACATGGCGATAAATAATTTGAAAACTCAAAAAAAAGGAAAATAGATTAAAAAGTTTAAATCCTCAAAGAATTACTTGAACTTCAGAGTCCGTAGTTCTTCTTGTGGTAGTTGGGGATAAGCTCAGAGTATTTCTTGTCGCAGTACTCGAAGAATTTGCTCTCCTCTGTGGGGAGTGCTTCGAGTTCTTTGATCATGCTCAGGAGGACATCCTTCTGCTTGTTTGTGAGGGCGAGTTCTTTCGATTCGTTGCTTGCCTTTATGATGTGGGCTGCTTCGAGACCGGCTGCTTTCGCACGGAGGTAATAGTTGTTACCTTCTTTGGTGATTGCCTCTCCGATCTTGTATGCATTGTCGTAAGCAAGGATGTGTCCCTCTGGGCCACGTGTACGGTCAGAGATCATGTACAGGTCTCTGAGGGTTTTCTCCTGGCCAGTTGCAATTGCAGTGTTCATCAAGGAAACCTCGTATCCGAGGGATCCGAGCCAGCACTGAACTGAGGTTCCACCGAATTCAGGGTGGTACTCGACAGACTCATTGGACCACAGGTCGCAGATCTGTGCCATCAGGTTACCCTGAAGATCGCAGTGTGCGCACTGACAGTTCTTTCCTTCCTGGGCTGTGGGCTTTCCTGCGATAGATTTGCAGATAGGTCCCTCGTAACCGCAGTCCTTGTCCGGTCCTGCTGCTCCGCATTCCCAAGCAACCAATGTCCTTGCGGATGCGATTGCTCTTGTTACTGCAGAGTATGTTCTCTGAACATCGTTGTCAAGGAATCCGCCTGCCATGAACATAGAGGTGTTAGCTCCTGCACAGTTGGTATCTCCTCCAGCGACTGTCTTGTTCTTCTTTGCGATGTTGACGAACTCAGACCATACGTACTCCATATCGATGGATCCAAGGTATCCAATACCGAAGAGGAATGCAACGATATCTCCGTTGGTTGTTGCGTAGTCAGCGATTTCTTTTCCACCCATTGTTTCACAGGATAGAACATCTGCTCCGTTCTCACATGCAACATCTGCGCATCCAAAGAGGTGCTCAGGGTATGCGTGTGATCCCTTCATTCCGACTCTGAGTCCCTGCTCTGCCTCACGCTGGTCAGGTATTGTGTGCCTTACAGCGCAGTTGAGTCCGTACTCCTCGTGGAACTTCTCGCATATTGCTTTCTGTCCTTCTACGACAGGCTGTGCCATTTTTGGCTGTCCCATCTGTGAGACCCACTCGGTTTCCATCTGAACGTCAGGGAATCCGACTGTTACTGCTCTCTCGAGAACATCTTTAGAAATATAGTCGACGTATTCTTTCTTGAGCCTGGCGGCATCCTTCTCGGATCCGGGCCTTGGCGCATAGTTGAGCTCAGGGATGACCCTTCCAGCTCCGACCTTGATACCGAAACCGTACGAAACGGGTGATTTTGCGGTACCGAAGACCATGTCATCTGCGTGTGCATATGCCATTTTTGTGTATTTTGTGCTTGCCATGATCATGCACCTCCAACAATGTTTTCCCATTCAGCCCTAATCTTCTTCCAGTCGTATCCAGCTCTAACTTTGTCTGCGATCGGTGGGGTCTGGGGTGCTTTCTCCGAGTATATTCCGAGGTCAAATGACTCTGCGAAATCTCTGTTGACTGCACCGCCGGCGGCCATGAAGGGTATGTTGATTCCATCTTTCACGAGCATTGCTGCTGCGTGGGGGAATGCTGTCATTGTTGTTGTCATGAGTGCCGTTCCAGTGACCATCATTGGCTTGGCTTTCTTGACTTCTGCGACAACATCCACAACTGCAACATCCTTACCCATGTCTATGATTGTGTATCCTGTAGACCTGAGCATGACTGCTGCAATGTTCTTTCCTATGTCGTGGGGGTCTCCCTCTGCTGCGTGCATAACGACGACTCCTTTTGTCTCTCTTCCACCTGGAATCTGCTTCTCTGCAATTGCGATTCCGATCTCCATGGTCTTTGCGGCCATCATGATCTCGGGCAGATAGTAGATATGCTCTGCGTACAATTTTGCAACAGCTTCCATTCCAACGACGAGTCCGTCGTTGATAACAGCGAGAGGTGCTTTTGTCTTAAGGGCCTCTGTAACAGCAGGTCCGACTTCCTTGAATTTCATGTACAAGACAGTTTCTGCAACTTTCTTGTAAACTGGATCCGAAGGAAGCATTTTCTTCGCTATGCTCTCAGGGGTTGCTTCGTTCTGGGCCCCAATGTCGTAACGTTTGAGGATCTTTCCGTAGTCCACTCCTTTATAACTTACCATGTTTTTTCCTCCAATGTGCTCCACCGTAATGGACCGGTGTAACAGCAAATGTTCTTAAACGAGTGGTTAGTATTTAATTCATTTCGCGGTTGGATGTTATATCCACGTATTTATAAAAAAACAACAATCATTATATAGTAGTGATTAAAACTTCGTAATTTATAAGGTATTTTAGTGGATAAAAGTTACATCCATAGTAACTAGAGATTAATGTAGTTCTATAGAATTTTAGAGTCTATATTTAAGATAAAAAATACATTCCATTGTAAAGACTAAATACGAACTCGCGGATGTACTCCCACCATGTACGTATATATCCTGGGTGGCTTCCTCGGAAGCGGAAAGACCACCTTACTGATGAAGCTTGCTAGCATGTATAGCAAATTAGGAGAGAAAGTTGCAATCGTTGAGAACGAATCTGGAGAGGTCGGCGTAGACGGGGCAACTCTTAGAGCAGAAGGATATGATGCCATTGAGTTACCGGACGGATGCATCTGTTGCTCTTTATCCGGAAGTCTTCAAAGTGCATTGAAGAACATCAAAAAAGACATTGATCCCGACATTATAATAATAGAACCGACAGGACTTGCACTTCCCCACAAAGTTGTGGACCTTGTTCGTTTTTCTATGATCGACCCTGATGAGATCTGTATAATCGGTGTTGTAGATATTCAGAGATTTGATGATCTAGTAAAGAGAAAAAGCGAGTTCTTCAAAAGGCAAATGCACGGATCGGAATTCATCCTGATTAACAAGTGTGACATATCCACGCCAGAAAAGATCGCTGATGCTACCAAATGGCTTAATACAGAATTTCCTGACAAGAAGGTCATTCCTGTTTCAAACAAGACCAATGAGAATCTAGATAAAGTGTATGAGTTGATGAAGAAATGACCGAAGAAAATCATGAGAAAGTGCATGACGCCAATTGCCACTGCCACGAATGCGAAGAAAAAGGAAAAAAAGAAAAGACCTCAATTGAGGAGGCAGGCGGTGTAGTTGTAGGGTTTACCGGTCATATTCATGGATATAATGCTGATGTCGAAGCTAGACTGGACAAGGCAATGATGCATATCGGAGAATTTGTCCAAAAGGAATCAGGGTCCCTATTAGGCCATATAAAAATGGCCATCTATCTAGAAGACGGTAAAGGAGTAACTCTAAGTCTTACAAGATTAGAAAATGGAGTGGACCACCACGGTGTATTAGAACCTTGCGAAAAAGTAGATTTCAATATGATGGCAGCAGTTCTTGATGTAGACAAGCATGAGTTAGAGCATACGATGATGCATGCACTCGATGACACTGGTATTGATTACCATGTCGAAGCTGGACATCATCACCACGACGAAGAATGCCATGACCATGATGATGGTGACAAATGTAGTTGTCATGACCATGATCATCACCACGACGACGAAGAATGCCATTGTCACGATCATCACCATCACCATGATGATGAGAAATGCGATTGTCACGACCATGATGATGGTGAGTGTCATTGCAAGGCTTGTGAGCAACACCGCAAAGAGGAAGCGGAGTCTGTTAATAAACCAAAAAAATCATTTTTTAGTAAGTTTAGGAGGAAAACCGAATGAGCTACGGAATATCTTTGGATATGGGAACAAGCGGAACCAGGGCACATGCTGTCGACCTATCAGATGGAAAGATCCTTTCCACATCTGTCACAGAATGCCATCCATTACCAGGTGCCAATATTATGGACCACCTGACGTTCTGCATAAACGTCGGAACAGATATTGCCCATGAAATCGTCATGGACACGGTCAACAAGGTCATCAGAACCCTCGATATAGATCTTAAAAAGGTCGAAAGGGTCAGTATTTGCGGAAACCCGATCCAACTATCTCTTTTCCAGGGTATTCCCATTGACGATCTGGCATTTGCAGGTGAGAATGCTCACAAAGCCAGAGGAATAAAGAAACAAGAGAGAAATGCAAGAGTGATACCTGCAGTAGATGTGGGTATGGACGTGCCAGATCGCGCAGAACTATTCGTCCCACCGTCGATAAGACATGAGATAGGCGCTGATGCACTTGCAATGATGTACAAGAGCGGTTTCCTTGAGCAAAAGAAAAATTGCATGGTCACAGATTACGGAACCAATGCAGAAATGGCCTTGAAGGTCGGAGACGATATTTATACCGGATCTGCTGCGGCCGGACCGGCCATGGAAGGTCAGTCCATTAGATGTGGTATGCTCGCAGGTCCCGGTGCCATAAGCGATCTTGAATACGATTTCGCATGGAGATGCAAAGTGCTGGATGATCAGATCCTTCCTCAGGATGGAGATGTTGTTGATTTCGGTCTCAACATCATCAGAGAGGAAGGACCAATGCATGGTAAAGCAAAAGGAATTACCGGAACAGGTGTTGTTGCAGCCGTTGCAGTAGCTCTCGAAGACCACCTCTTGAGAAAAGGAAAGCTCAATACAGACAATGCAAGGATGACCTTCCAAGATGGCATATATATCGATTCAAAAGATGTATCTGAAGCTGCCAAAGCTATCGGTGCCATTAGAGCTGGGCATTTCACACTTCTTGAACATGCAGGCATCAAGTTCGATGAAATGAACATCATGTACATGTGCGGAGCATCCGGAACATATGTGGACGCAGTCAAGGCCAGGGAAGTCGGACTTGTTCCGCCTTCTTCGACGACTATCTATCAATATGGTAACACTTCTCTCGCAATGGCAACTGATATTCTTAAGAATCCTGAACTCTTGGATGAACTTCAGATCATCGCAGATGGGATAAGATCCAACCACGTTATGTTCGCACAGGATAAGACCTTCGAACAGATCTACCTGCAGGAACTTGCCTACTGGGAAGAGGGAATGTCCATGGACATGTATAACGACAACAATGCACTCGAAGGTATACAGCCACTTCCTAAGGTAAAAGGTAAGACAACTGTTCACCGCATGGTGACACGTGACATTCCTGACCTTGGAGCCAGAGGACTTCGCATAATACACGACATAGGTACTGAACTTGTAGGACAGATGGAAGGATGTACTGGATGCAAAAAGTGTGAGAAGGAATGCCCCGAAGACGCCCTTACAGTTGGTCCTGATAAGACCATGCATGTGAAGACCAAGAACTGTCTTGGTACAGCATGTTACAGGTGCCAGTTCATATGCCCTGAGAAGGTCTTCAAGTACGATATATTGAGACTTGTCAAATAAATAATTTAGGGGCAACGCCCCATTATTTTCTTTATTTCTATATTATATTCTTGAGTCAATTATCCATGACGTTCTCTTTTTCAAGTTCTTCAAGTATATGCTTTCTCATTGCTACAAATTCAGGATCTGCTCTATCCCGAGGCCTTGGCCAAGATGGTTCTATTATCTCTTTGATCACTGCAGGACGCTTGGTGAGCATGATGACTCTGTCGGATAAGAAAAGTGCCTCATCAACAGAATGTGTTACGAATACTATGGTCTGTTCAGTGTTCTCAAGTATCTTCAAAAGCTGAGTCTGCATTATATTCCTTGTTTGTGCATCCAAGGCCCCAAATGGTTCATCCATTAACGTGACCTCGGGATGATTGACAAATGCCCTCGCAATACCAACGCGCTGTTTCATTCCTCCTGAGAGTTCATGTACCCGCGCATCGACGAATTTCTCCAACCCTACTATTTTTATGTATCTCTCGGCCCTTTCATGACGCTCTTCTTTGGGAACATTTGATATTTCCAATCCGAACTCCACATTTTTCCTTACTGTTCTCCATGGGAACAGTGCGAAATCCTGGAACACCATTCCTCTATCTGGACCGGGGCCGCTACATTCCTTACCGCCGATCGTGATGGACCCTTCTGTTATCTCTAACAGACCTGCTATTGCTCTAAGGATAGTTGTCTTTCCGCATCCGGAAGGACCGACTATCGATACCAATTCTCCTTTTTTAACATCAAGTGTAAAATTATCGATGGCCACGACTTCTTTCTCATCTGTTCTGTAAACCACCTTGAGATCTTTGATGCTCATGAGGGTCGCACCTTCCGAGATGTCTTTGTATATCCCTTCTGTGCGCTTTACTTTTACTTTCTGTGCTTCGGGATCCATTAGACATCAATCCCCATTCTTTTGGAAACGAACCTGTGAATATAATCTGCAACACCTGTAGTGAGCAATCCTAGTATTGCGATCACCACGATGGCAGCGTATGCGCCTGGCCAATAACCGGCTGTGGCCTGTTCTGCAAGATAGAATCCTATCCCTCCAAGCGGGGTTGCATAAAGTTCTGCAGCCACGATACACATCCAACCTATTCCCAGACCTACTTTTATACCATTCATGATGTAAGGCACTGTGGAAGGTATTAGCACCTTCAAAAATATTTGAGATTGCGATGCGCCTAGTGTTTTTGCAGCGTCCACTAGAAGAGGGTCCATTTTTTTAACACCGAAAACAACACTCGTCAGCAATGGGAAGAATATACCTACAAAAACCACTAACATGGGGCCTATCTCATAGTTGATGGCGAGCATGAATATGGGCGCCCATGCAATTGGCGCTATTGGCCTCATTATCTCAATGATCGGATTAGCCAATTCATTCAAAACCTTGAATGTTCCAAGAACCAGTCCCAAAGGTACTGCGACGACCAATGCTAAAAGGAATCCCTTAACGAATGTTCCCATACTTGATTCAACATACGTTCTCAAGGAGATACCTGTCATGGTATCGCCGTTCTGAATCAGATCTATAAGCGCATCCAACGTCTGTACTGGGGTTGGTATGGCGGGAGTGTGGGCCAATATGGATATCTCCCACCATACTATTACAAATGCGACCAAGGAAACTACTGTTATCAATACGGTCCTTGTGAACCTGTGATATTTGTTGTGCTTGTCGTATTTGAATTCCATTGTCTACCGTCAACCGTTTATGCCTTAATAAGCTCGCTGTTGATTGTAGTGATCGTCGCAGGCGGCGCTCCCATCAAACCAAACTGAACAGTGCGGTTCTGAAGTGCTACTGCAACACCTGCACCGTTGGTCGCCCCAGAAAGAGATATGTTTATCCCGTATTCTGTAAAGAATCCTTGTTCAATTGCTGCGTGCAATGCGATCTGATGAAGATCTCCGGTTATGACCGCCACACCGACCGTCACTGTAGACGAGGATTTGCTTACATCATTGTTCAACACATTGGACAAATAACTGCCATCGATGAATGCGTTTGCAAAATCCGTTGAATCGGAGAATCCTAGATCTTGAACAGTATGTTTCAAAGAACCAAGTGCTTCAAGACTATCTGTGAGTGCAGCAACATCTGCTATGAGCGATGCCAACGGTGCATCATCGTCAGCGTCCCCATATGTGTATGTGACGGTTGCCAATGACTCTTCGATCTCTTCCTCTGTGAGTCCGACAGTTTTTGCCATACAGAGTGCAACAAGATCGGTGTATTCTGTCGAGGTCGGATCAGCCAATGCGTACTGTACCCATTCTACACCTTCCACATATGCTGCAAGGAACCTTTCTGTAACATCTGTATTGGATTTTATGTAAGACGTTGATCCTGCAAGAACGCAACATGTGTGATCGGGAAATATATTGTTTGTAAGCGCAAGCGCTGTAAATTTGCCTGAGGTATCATCCACTATTGCTTGATATTGTGGTTGCCAAAGTATTCCGCCCTCGATTATTCCATTATTGAGGGCATTGGTGGCATTCGTTATACTGGATACGTAATAAACGTGCGTTGGATCAATATCTGTTCCTTCCTGATACAACGAGAATGTCAGGCCGAGATAGTCTTCAACAATCGTCTGAAGTTGAATGTGCTGTATTGATGTTTGTCCGGGAGTTCCGAATATCAAACCGCCCCAGGCTACCGCGTTGGTACTATCGATCGTGTATGTATCGTCATCGTTGATAGTATAAAAGGCCGAAAGACCTCCCCTCTCATCAAGAATACTATCTTCTATGTAGATCCCTGACCCCTCCGTATTCACTCTGGCTAGCAAAGTATATGATGAGTCTGTCTCTGTATCATTCTTAGTAAGTGCGTAGACCCCTACACTTGCTATGACAATTATTGCAACGATTGCTGCAGCAATTACTTTCTTATCCATTTTAGACCTCGCCATCATCCAACTACTTAAAGAATATATTATCCTTTTGGATGTCATTTTCCTAATTAGGATAAATAATTATTATCTAATAACATCGTATTAAAGATTCTAAAGATTCCATAATTTTTAGCCTAATCAATAACTGAAAAATAGTGCAGGGGAGGGGATTTGAACCCCCGAAACACTAAGTACAGGATCCTAAGTCCTGCGCCTTTTCCTGGCTCGGCAACCCCTGCTTTGATGCCCGTACCCAATCCACATTTTTATTGTTTGTCCTCAAAAGATAATATAAACACTCAATAGATACACCGTCCATTAGAGGCATTATATGACTGATATTCTGGCTAAGGACGACCAGCAACTGCTTTTAGGCAACGAGGCAATAACAAGAGGGCTCGTGGAGGCAGGAGTCAAATTCGCCACCACATATCCTGGGACGCCCTCATCTGAGATAGGCAATATCCTTGAGACCATGGCCCACAAAACTGGCATGTATTTTGAATTCTCATCCAATGAGAAGGTCGCAATGGAGACCGCGGCAGCAGCAGCATCGTCAGGCGTCAGATCCTTCACATTCATGAAACATGTCGGACTCAATGTTGCAGCCGATCCCATGATGACACTTGCCTATGCTGGTGTGAAGGCGGGGATGCTGATATTATCTGCTGACGATCCGTCCGCACACAGTTCCCAGAATGAACAGGACAACAGATATTACGCCACGCTTTCACTGCTTCCAATGATGGAACCTTCCACGCCTCAGGAAGCCAAGGACATGATCAAAGAGGCCTACAGAGTATCAGAAGAACTCACCGTACCGCTCATATTTAGGACCACGACGAGGGTCAACCATGCCCGTTCAGTAGTAAAATTCGGATCAATTGATGAATCTCCTGCAATAGGACATTTTGATAAGGATGACAAAAGATTCGTCAATATACCTGCATTCGCTAAGCTCAACAGAGTGAGATTGCTTGAAATAAGTAAAAAAGCACAGGAGCTCTCCGAAGGGTCTCCGTTGAATTTCATTGAAGGTTCTGGCGATGTGGGGATAATAACATCCGGTGTTTCTTACACATATGTAAAGGAATACACTTCGGGGACTTCCATATTGAAACTTGGATTCACCAACCCCCTTCCAGAGAAGAAGATCGCTGAGTTCATAAGAAATAAAAAGTGCATCATTGTAGTGGAGGAATTGGAGCCCTTTGTGGAAGATCAGGTGCTCAGGATCTGCGCTCAGAATCAATTAAATGTGCCTGTCTACGGAAAAAGATCCGGACATCTTCCCAGACAATGGGAATTCTCGCCGGACACGATGAAAGGGCTTGCCGATCTTGTAAAGGTACAGGAGATGCCCGTGCCTCTCGATCAATGCTCGATCAAACTCCCCGGAAGACCTCCGACCCTATGTGCAGGATGTCCTCACAGAGGCATCTACGCAGCGACAAAGAAAGCTGTTGGAGATAACCCACATGTTTACTGTTCAGACATTGGATGCTATACTCTTGGTGTGCAAGCTCCCTTTAACACTGCCGATTTCATAATATGCATGGGAGGTGGCGCCGGAGCTGCAGGAGGATTCGCCCAGGCCACCGATCAAAAGGCCATCGCATTCCTGGGAGATTCAACCTTCTTCCATGCAGGAATTCCCCCGCTGACGTCCGCACTGTTCAACGATCACAAGATCTTGATGGTGATATTGGACAACAGGACCACGGCCATGACAGGACATCAACCAAATCCAGGAACCGGAAGAACATTCGGTAATGTCAACACCGAAGCCATCGACATTGAAGCAATGGTCAAGGGCGTGGGCGTCAAATTCGTAAAAACAGTCAATCCTTACGATGTCAAAGAAGCTACTAGGGTCATGAAAGAGGCAATGGAATTCGACGGGGTCTCTGTCGTCATATCCAAAATGGCATGTCCGTTGGAACTTAAGAAACAGAAACAACTCATCAACAAACAATACTCTGTTGATGGGGAAAAATGCATAAAATGCTACACATGCCTTAAAATGATAGCATGTCCAGCACTCATAAAGAACAAGGACAAGACACTTACTGTCGACAAAACGCAATGCATAGGTTGCGGAATGTGCGCCAATATTTGTCCTAAAGGTGCCATCTCGGAGGTGAAACAATGAAGTACACGATACAGATAGTCGGCGTAGGTGGACAAGGTGTCCTTCTAGCATCGATGGTACTTGGAAATGCCGCCATGAAAGCAGGATACAAGGTATCTATGAGCGAAGTGCATGGAATGGCACAGAGAGGAGGGAGCGTTCTCTCTACTTTGCGTTTCGGTGACAACGTGATAAGTCCGCTGGAAGCTACCGGTGGGGCAGATATCATAATGGGATTCGAACCCGTTGAGACCTGCCGGTCCTTGACCCTAGGTAACAAGGATACTAAGATCCTTATGAACCTCGACCCAATCTATCCATCGATGGTTGCGGCCGGATTTGAAGAGTATCCTAATATCGAAGAATTGGTAAGATCTGTCAAGAATGTGAATCAGCACGTGGCAACCATCGAAGCAACGAAAATAGCTCTTCAGGCAGGAAAAGCTGTTGCAGCCAATGCGGTCATGATAGGCGCGATCGCGGCCATCAAAGGCTTCCCGATATCCAAAGAACTTCTGAAAGAAACCTTGATGGAAACCGTGCCTGCAAAATTCGTAGACCTCAATTCGAAAGCGTTCGATATGGGCTATGATGCAATGAAACACTGATATGTAATGGTCATCCGATCCTCGAGATCATGACGAACTGAAACAACAAACTGTTAAAAATATAGATGTTGGGGCAATTGCCCCAATAGCTATTTAGCTTAGAAGACCTCAAATGTCTTGGACGACCGAAGACCTGATGTCTGTGATCTCCTTGAATCCTGTCTGCTCTTTCTTGCAAATGACACTGGCGACCGCTTCTACTTCTTCCTTCAGATAATTTGGAATCTTTTCTACAGTTCCCATTATTACCTTACGAATGCAAGCATTTACTTCTGCCATTGCCTTCTCAAGTGTCAACTCAGGCATCTGCTCGATCATACGATCGTTTTGAAACCTGAATACGTTCATGCAAACAGCCCTCAGTGACCTAAGTCCTTCTGCCGCTGCTG
This sequence comes from Candidatus Methanogranum gryphiswaldense, assembly GCA_019262145.1. Classification (NCBI taxonomy): domain Archaea; kingdom Methanobacteriati; phylum Thermoplasmatota; class Thermoplasmata; order Methanomassiliicoccales; family Methanomassiliicoccaceae; genus Candidatus Methanogranum; species Candidatus Methanogranum gryphiswaldense. Next base: position 883,076 of record CP076745.1, read on the forward strand.
TCATCCTCGACCCCTCAAACGAGAAAGGATCGATGACGATCGCGAAGGTCATAACATTCAAACGATCGCATATCTCTGCTACGACAGATGCTGCGCCCGTTCCTGTCCCTCCGCCTAGTCCAGCCACTATGAACACTGCGTCGTGTCCTACAAGTGCCTGCTTTATTTCTTCCTCATGGACCTGCGCACACTTCTTACCAAGTCTCGCATCCCCATGTGTACCTTCTCCCCTGGTAACCTCCTTACAAATGTAGATCTTCTTGTCGGCCGATGTCGAAAGAAGAGCCACTTTGTTGGTATTGACAGCTACGGTGTCCACTGGAGCCAAAGAACAGTAAAGATCGTTCACAACGTTGCATCCAGCTCCGCCTACACCGATCACAGCAATATGCGGCTCCAAGGATATTTCCATACCCGCCTCAACCGTACTTACCATTAGTGCATCCCCCATTTTTTTAAATCGTTTTACCGATCGTCTGGCAGGACAGCGCCTAAGCGTTCCCATCCGTCCTGTCGGACGATCAAACTCCCATCCCTTCATTTGAGCTGCGAAGCCATCTGCGCTGCTTTCACGGCACGCGCAATGACGTCTTCCTGGATGCTCGCAGGGACAATGACATCCAAGATGCATTTCCTAGCGAACTCCTCTGCGGAGATCGAGCAAGTCCCATCCATTTCGATCCCTCTGAGGATTCCAAGTTGTACGTCACTGAGGTGGACGAACATCCCGCCTCCAGTTCCCGTACCAGTCATACCTGCCTTTTTGGAGGCTATATGGCTGACTATAGCTTCACGAATGAAATCTGACCTGTTTCCTACACCATGATCTGCCATAAAGTCTTCCATGTTCTGGATTTCCTCAGGTCCCATCCTGATCGTGATCTTGGTTCCTTCGTCGGCCATATTCATCACCGTTACTCATTTGCAAGTCATATCCGACTCGCAAATATGAATATGTCTTACGCGTATTTATATTTTGTCTGACAAACGCCTTACATTGTCTGACAGAAATAACCAGAAAAACAACAGTTATTCCCGAAACATTTTATTAAATAACATGTCACTATATAAACAATATGAAAAATTAAGGGGATTTTTAAAACAATATTTTTATTGTCGGACAAAAGAAAATTAAATTCCGATTCTATGTCATACAACTGTAAGACAGAAAAAATAGGTTCTATTCCGTTTGCGAAATTATATATTACGTGTGAATATACACGCGAGCATAGCTTAAAAAGGGATCCGAATGGCATACGATTACAACGAAATGGAGAAGAAATGGCAATCAAAATGGATCGAAAATGGCCTCAACCTTGCAGAGAGGGATGAGAAAAAACCAAAGTTCATGATGATCTTTGCATACCCCGGTGTTACAGGCTACCTCCATGTCGGCCATCTGAGGGGATATACGTATACCGACGCCATAGGAAGATACAAACGTATGACAGGATACAATGTTCTTTTTCCTGTCGGTACTCACGCAACAGGGAACGGTGCCATAAGTCTCGCTGCCAGAGTAAATAAGAACGATGCCGAATTCATAGACTACTTGATCAGGAACGGATGCCCTGAGGAAAAATTAGAACAACTTAAAGACCCCATGGGTGTAGTGAATTTCTTTAACGATGTCTATGTAGAGGACTATTGGAAGAAATTCGGATTCCTTGCAGATTGGAGAAGATTCACATGCACTCTTTTCCCGGATTATGGTAAATTCATCCAGTGGCAATTCAGAAAATTAAAAGAAAAAGAACTTTTAATGCAAAAACCCTATTTTGCACCTGCGTGCCCTAATTGTGGACCAGTTGCGGTAGATGCATCAGAAACAGACATCTCCAAAGGTGGGAACGCCGAAACACAAGAATATACGCTTTTAAAATTCAAATGTAACGACGTCTACCTCATCGCAGCTACATTGAGGCCTGAAACCGTTTATGGACAAGTATGTTTCTGGGTAAATCCCGAAGTAGAATACAAGAAGATCTCAAAGAACGGAGAGATCTGGATAGTATCTCCTCAAGCAGCAGAAAAACTTCAACTTCAAAAGGATGGGATCAAGATCGTCGGCTCCATACCAGGTCGTCAGATGATAGGATGGATGTGCGAAGCCCCGATGATCCATCGTATGATCCCTGTGTTCCCAGCCGCTTTCTGTGACCCTTCTGTGGGAACAGGATTGGTAACATCTGTTCCTTCAGATGCCCCCGATGACTGGATCTCGCTAGATGCCATAAAAAAAGATTCCAATATAATAACTGAGTACGGACTATCGAAGGATGTCGTGGATTCTGTAGTACCAATATCAATCATAGATATTGGAGGGTACGGGGATTTTCCGGCCAAGGATATGATCGATAAACTCGAAATAACTCAGCCTGGCGATCCCAAACTTGTAGAAGCTAAAAAACAGGTCTACAAGGACGGATACCACATGGGTAAGATGAAGGACGTCTGCGGACCATTCTCAGGAATGCGCGTGGAAGAGGCCAAGGACAAAATGAAACAGGCCATGATCGACACCGGAGAAGCAGAACTTTTCCATGACCTTACAGAAGAGGTTGTTTGCAGATGTGGACAGCCTGTCCATATCAGAAGGATCGATGATCAGTGGTTCATAAAATACGGTGATCAGAAACTGACCGATATGACCAGTGAGCATTGCAAGGATATGCAGATCTATCCCTCTGAATATTATGAGAATGTACACAATGTCCTTAATTGGTTCAGAGAAAGAGCATGCGTAAGACAGGGGAACTGGTTGGGAACCAAATTCCCATTCGATGAGAAATGGATAATTGAGGCCATATCTGATTCTACACTATATCCTCTCTATTACATCATTTCAATATATGCGAACGATGGAACGATCAAACCCGAGAACATGACCGAAGAGTTCTTTGATTATGTCATACTCGACAAAGGTCAAATAAACAAAGTTTCGGCAAACACCGGTGTCAGCGAAGAATTGCTCACCCGCATCAACAAGGACGTTCACTATTGGTATCCCTTGGATGTCAATCTGGGCGGAAAAGAACACATGACCGTGCATTTCCCGGTATTTCTAATGAATCATAGGGCGATATTGCCTGACAATATGCAGCCTAAAGGCATTCTGGTCAATTGGTACATAACCGGAAAGAAGAGCAAGATCTCCAAATCAAAAGGTGGCGCACAACCGATCCCGGGAGCGGCAGCGAAATTCGGTGTCGACGCGATGAGATTGTACTATGCACATGTGGCCTCTATGTTCGTAGATGTGGAATGGGATGAGGACACAGTGATGACCTACCGTCAAAGACTTGATAGGATCTTGGGGACTGTGGAAGAGATCGTTGCATCTGAATCAAACTCACCGAAAAGCAATATCGACGATTGGTTGATTTCCAGATTCAACACGCATATCACAGAGATACGTGCTGCTATGGATAAATTCGATCTGAGGGTGATGGCAACAACAGCCTATTATGAAATGCTTAATGACCTCAAATGGTACAACAGGAGAGGCGGAAAGAACAAAGAGACCATTAACGAGGCACTCAGTACATGGATAATGAGCATGATGCCGATAACACCTCATGTTGCAGAGGAACTCTGGTCTATAGCAGGGTTCCAAGGCCTTGTATCGGCAGCGCAATTCCCAGAAGCCAGAGAAATATCTTCGAATACAGAATACAATGAAGATTTTATCAGAGGCGTCATGTCGGACATTGCACAGATAAGAAAGGTTGCCAATATCGAACCGAAAAATATAGTGATATATACCTCACCGGCCTGGAAAGTAGAAGTCATGACATTTGCCCTTGAAATGATGAAGGATGGAAATCTCGACATACCTTCGCTTACCAAGAGATGTATGGCAGACGAGAACATGAGAAAGAATGGAAAAGCAGTTTCTGAATTCGCAAAGAAGACAGCAACAGAATTCATCAGATCTACAGTAGATGCTAAGAGGCCTATTGTCGAGCTCGATGAGACTGCATTCCTGAGATCGTGCGAGGGTTTCCTTTCTACCGAATTAGGAACATCGGTAAAAGTGTATAGTGCGGATCAAGAAGAACTGTACGATCCTCAGAACAAATCAAAGGTGGCGGTCCCCGGAAGACCTGCTATTCTTTTGGAGTGAGGTCATTCCCATCTTTTGTACAAGGTGTTCTGGATCGAAGCACGGTCTAGACACCTTCCCACAATAAAATCGACCATATCCTCAACGGTCTTGGGACCGGGATAGAATCCAGGATTCGCGTCCATTATCACAACGCCTGATCTGGCCAATTTAAGCTCATTTTCCAGCATTATCGCGCTCTTGGGCGTCTCTCTGATGACAAGGATCAACTTCCTTCCCTCTTTGATGCATACAGATACTGCCCTGGAGATCAGTGTGTCCGCTATACCACTTGCATATTTGGCAACAGATGATTCACTGCATGGAACTACGAACATACAGTCATACTCGTAAGATCCGGAAGAGATAGATGCGAAAAGATTCGTGTCCTCGAACACCTTGTCTGCCATTGCATACACTTCTTCCACTGAATAATCAGTCTCCGCCTGAATTATGGCTTTAGCTGTCTCGGAGATCACCAATATCTTCTCACCGGGAAGCTCGCGCAGAAGTTTTATACCGTATGCACTGCCGGATGCTCCGGTCATGGCCACCACATATCTCATCGTCTACCTTACCTGAGCCTTATTGTCTCCAAATTTTGGGGTGCTCTAGTTTCTATATTGAATTTCTTGTATATAGAAGAAGCAAGATCGGTACACTTCCTATCTTCACCGTGACCGATGACTATCCTATCAGGTTTCGGTTCGAGGGATGCTATGTATTTCATCAACTGTTTCCTATCCGAGTGACCGGAGAAACCATCTACCGTGACGATATTCATCTTGATCTGTAGATCCATGGTCTTTCCCTTGGAATTGAGCGATATGTCCGTCCTTCCTCTTTGTATCGTACGTCCCATACTGCCTTCGGACTGATAACCTACGAACAACAATGAGTTGTTCTCGTTGTCACACCACTCTTTGAAGTATTCCATCACAGGACCTCCGGACATCATACCGCTGGTGGCAAGCACTATGCAAGTATCAGGAGAATGACATATCTCCTCTCTCATCGCCATTGTCTCCACACGTTTGAATATTGGAGAAAGGAACGGATTCTCATTCTGTTGGAAGATCTGTGCCCTTAGTTGACTATTTAGGTATTCGGGGTACGCTGTATGTATCGCAGTTGCTTCCCATATCATTCCGTCAAGGTACACAGGGATAGTGGGTATCCTTCCCGTCCGCATGAGTTCCTCTATGACCAACATGACCTCTTGTGATCTTCCCACTGCGAACACAGGGATTAGTACCTTACCGCCATGGGATATTGCTTGAGTTAGAAGTTCGCGCATCTCATCCGATGCATCCACACGAGAGGGCTGCATATCATTATGACCACCGTATGTGGACTCGATCACCAGGGTCTCCAATCTAGGGAATCTGTTATTGGCAGGATTGAAAAGCCAGGTCTTCTCGAATTTGGTATCTCCGGTGAATGCGACATTGTGTAGGCCGTCACCGATGTGGAAATGTGCAATTGCCGATCCTAAAATATGCCCAGCATTATGGAAAGTAAGCCTTATATCTGGTGAGATATCCGTGGTCTCATTGTATTTGAGAGTTATTGTGTGTAATATCTCTTTTCTGACATGTTGTGCTTCGTAAAGTGCCTTCTTCGCCTCACCGAAACCTAGTTTGATGTTGTCAAGTTGCAACAATGCCATCAGGTCCCTTGTTGGCGGAGTACAATAAACCGGCCCTTCATAACCATATTTGAAAAGAGCTGGCAAAGTACCACAGTGATCCAAATGGGCATGTGTGATTACAACGGCATCGATATCGCTCAGAGGTTGAGCCTCGGGTATGGCAAAATATGGTGTCGCATCACTGCTGGGATCCAATCCACAATCTATTAGGATCTTGGACTCTCTGGTAGTGAGTAATGTAGCTGATCTTCCGACCTGCCTGAATCCACCTAAGGTGGTCATTCTTACCCATTGTTCTCCCTCGATCCTCGGTCTTGCAAGTCTCCTGGCGACATTTTTGAGCATGGTCCTCCTCTCGTCCTGCTCATGACGAAGATACCCTCTCACATCTGATACGGTCTTCGAAGGTATCGGTGGGGCACGGATGACCTTTATGTTCCATCCTGATTCTTTTTTAAGATCTGCAAGCAGTTTTCCTTCCTTCCCTACGACCTCATTGGGATTAATGGCCTCTATTATGGCCTCTCCAGTCTCTGGAATGAAATTCACATCGAAAAGTTCAGCCGACGCAGGGATCATCGAACGGATCTTTTCATCCACTTCGTTAACATCCTCAAGCATGCTGGGATCGGGCCTTATATCGACCCTTCTTCTCAATGTCTGAGCCAAAACTTTTGCTACATCGTTATTTTCAGTATACTTATCGTATTCCTTCGTATATATTGCAATTATCGGGCCTTCGAATTCAATGCCAGAAACGTTCATGTCTGCAGGAACGCTTTTTTTGACTTCCTCTCTGAGGTTGTCGAACAATCTATCGGGGTTCATATGAAATCCAGCTTAAAGAATGGGGTTTAAAAGATTTGAGAAAACACCAAGATCAATTGGGATAATTGAACCCAATCTCGGTGCAACGACTTTTGATCTGGTCCTGCGGGATCCATTCAAATCCTTTGGAACCTATGTATGCTATCAACATACCGTCACCTGTACAATTGTCCCTTCTCCTAGCGGAATTGAGAGCAGTTATGGCGACGTCTATGCCGTCTTTTTTACTAAGATCTGGTTTGAATGCGGCCTCGAGTGCTCCGAGGGCAAACACGGACCCGGAACCAACGGAGATATACTTGTCCTCTATGCATCCGCCTGCGCCGTCGATGCTGAAGACATGTCCTCCTGTCAGATCATATCCGCCAACAATGAGTCCTAGGTAGAATCCCTGACGAATGACAGAACCGACGAGGGTTGCGGCGGTCTGAACGGACATTGGCCCACCTTTTTTCATTGAATATATCGAAATTTCGCTCTGCATATATCTGACCATCAACTGGGCATCTCCAACGACCCCTGCGATGGTCATCCCGAGATTATCCGATAGAGGATATACTTTCTGGACCGTGCTGGACGCGATGAGATTATTCATCGTAGCTCTTTGGTCTGATGCAAGTATGACACCATCCTTTAGCTTAAGTCCTATCGTTGTCGTACCCGTCTTGAGAACATCCTCATCAGTCATGTCTTTCCCTTCGAAATCGATTAAAATGCATTTCGTGTGAACGAATGCTGACAGTGCGATTGATTCAAAGGTTATAAGGATTGCTACTGATGCAAGAGCGACCGACACATCACATTGACCATTTGTGATCCTAGATATTCACAATAGAATATTTACAATGGCAAACACAATGGATTATACATACATCCATGTATAATAACAGAAAATACCTATACATGTAGCCATCAAATAAAAAACACTTTATTGAATATTACCAGTAGAACAAAATATAGAGTATTAAAAAAGTTTAATTTCCTAAATGTCATTACATTTTGATATACATTATTAAGGGAATATCACATATGCGCCATCCATTAATCCAGTTTAACAAATTTTTATAATACTCCAAGAGCATGGGGTCCGCGGAAGGGAAACATAATGGAAATCGAGCAATGGCTTGGTGATGATAACCAACTCGGTATTGACATCTGGCAAAAGAAATACTGTTACATTGGGGAGACATTCGATCAATGGCTTGATCGTGTCAGTGATGGCGATTCTGCCATTAAAGATATGATCATCCAAAAGAAGTTCCTCTTTGGAGGCAGAATACTTGCGAACAGAGGTCTTCATAAAACGGGTCTTAAGGTTACATTGTCCAATTGTTACGTCGTCACTCCGCCGGAAGATTCCATAGAATCTATATTTGAAACGGCTGGAAAACTTGCTAGAACGTTCAGTTACGGCGGAGGCGTGGGCATAGATCTATCAAAACTTGCTCCCAGAGGTGCAAAGATCAACAACACTGCATCTGAGACATCTGGTGCCGTATCATTCACTGATCTGTATTCAATGGTAACAGGTTTAATTGGTCAACACGGCAGAAGAGGAGCATTGATGCTCACTATTTCGTGCGAACACCCTGACCTCGAGGAGTTCATGTCTGTCAAAATGGATGTGGACAGAGTTACCAAAGCGAACATGTCTATCCGTATGACGGATAAATTCATGAACGCTGTAAAGAACAAAGAAAATTTCGAGCAAACATTCAGTCGTCCAGAAACAGAGTCTAAGACGACAAAACAACTCAATGCATACGAATTCTTTAAAAAATTGTGCTACGCGAACTGGGATTACGGAGAACCGGGCTGTCTTTTTTGGGACAGAATAGAATCTTGGAACCTTCTCAGCGAGATACCTGATTATCATTATGCCGGAACCAACCCCTGCGCTGAAGAACCCCTTCCCGCAGGTGGAAGTTGCCTTTTAGGAAGTATAAATCTTGCAGCCTTCGTAAAAGATAAAAAATTCGATGAGAACGAGTTCAGAGAGGCGGTCGATATTTGTGTAAGAGGGCTCAACGATGTGCTCGAAGAAGGTCTTCCTCTCCATCCGTTGCAAGAACAGAGGGAATCAGTAAGAGACTGGAGACAGATAGGCCTCGGTATTATGGGCCTTGCAGATATGCTCATCAAACTAGAGCTTACATATGGATCCAAATCAGCAATGAACTTCTGTGACAAGATCGGATCTATAATGGCTGATGAAGCAATAAAAATGTCTGCCTTATTGGCCAAGGAGAGGGGAAAATTCCCCAAATGCGACACCGAGAAGATCCTGGATTCGCCATATTTCCAATACAATGCCACACCAGAGACCAGAGAACTTGTCAAAAAATATGGACTAAGGAACTCCCAACTTCTAACAATTGCTCCAACCGGAACGCTGTCGACGATGCTTGGCATATCCGGAGGAATAGAGCCTATCTTCGCCAATTACTACGAGAGAAGAACAGTATCCCTCTCTGGACATGATGACTATTACAGAGTGTATACACCGGTTGTCAGAGAATACATGGAGTCCCACGGAATAACTGATGATGCTAGACTTCCTGAGTTCTTCGTAACCGCACAAAAACTTGATTACAAACAACGTCTGAATCAACAAGGAACCTGGCAGATGCACATCGATGCGTCCATAAGTTCCACAGTAAATCTGCCCAATACCTTCACCGAAGGCGAGGTCTTTGAACTGTATATTTATGCATGGGAGATAGGGTGCAAAGGTGTGACCGTTTTCAGAGACGGGTGTAAACGTCTTGGGATATTATCTCCAAAAGAAAAGGAAGATAAGACCGGAAAGGTGGAACCATCGAACGATGAACCAAGGGAAAAACCTAAAAGAGGATTCGTCGAGAATGTAACGGACGATGTCGTAGGAAAGAAAAGAAAACTGATGACAGGATGTGGAAGTCTACACTGCACAGCATTCTTCGATCCACATACGGGTGAGCTCTTGGAAGCGTATCTCAACAAAGGTTCCACCGGCGGATGCAATAATTTCATGATAGGTCTATCCAGGATGATCTCACTTGCTGCCAGGAGTGGATGTGATATCAATGCCATTGTGGATCAACTGAAAAGCTGCGGCTCATGTCCTTCATATGCGGTGCGCAATTTCACCAAACATGATACTAGCAAAGGATCCTGTTGTCCTATGGCCGTAGGTTATGCACTGATCGATATGTATCAAGAAATGCAGAGAGAGGTGCACGGCATTCCATTCGAACCTACCAAGAAGGAACAGAAACCAAAAGTGGTGCTCAATCCATGTCCCAAATGTGGTGACGAACTCCAATTCCAAGGTGGTTGTAATATCTGCAAATCCTGCGGATGGACAAAATGTGAATAAACCGTCCAAATAAACCTTTTCAAACCTTATTACTTTTAATTCCAAATTCGTGGTCTGAATACGCCCATATCAATGAACCTATGCCGAACCCCGCCATTGTCCCGGTGACAACCCGGAAAAATAACATATTTGATCCGGATTGATTTTCTATTATCCATTCCATGATCATAATGAGGATTAGTAATGATGCAAAAACGACTTCCACCTTACCCTTTGGATCGGCGTAAAGTTGCAGGATCTCCCATGAGACCAATCCTATTATGATCCCAATAAATATGGATATGTCCCTTGAACAAAACGGCATCTGTGAGCCATTTATCATGAAAGACCTAGATTCCTCCTGATGACAAAAAAGATCCCCGAGTCCGTATATGAACGCTGTAAATGGGTCTGTAGACGTCCAAAGATCAAGATGATCGAACTTTCCTGCCACACCGTCCAATCCACGATATGTTCCATAATCATGAAAGATCGGAACCATTACGCAAAGAACCACCAAAAAAATCATAAACAACAATGTTCCCCTGCAAAAGGAGTATGTGTTCACGGGGACGTACATACAATGATAGGATAAAAGATAATCGTGGAAAAATGTACAATTACAAACAACTATATAAACACAAATTGATGACATGTACATGGTGGACAAATCGGACAGAAAGCATACAAGCCCAAATATTACTGCCAAAAGGGAGAAAATAAAAAAGAAGATTGCCTCCCAGATAATTCCAGTATTCTTGGAAAAAGGATATGAGAATACCACCATAAAGGAAATAGAGAATGTTACCGGACTGAAGGCGGGTAGCATATACAATCTATTCGAGGATAAATATGATATCCTGAAAGAATGTTTCGTCTTGATCTATAGTTCTGCATTTGAACTCTCACGTCAGAATTTCAAAGAAGACACTGATGTCCTCGAGTCGATCGCTCTTCCGCTGGCCCTTGAACTATATGCAACATCGAGTGACACCACGATCGCACAACTTATTGACGACGGTTATCGCTCCAGATCGATAATGGAAGAGATAATCAGAATGAAAATTCAATGGATAAGGGATTTCACGGAATTCACCTCTACCCCGATAGATGACGCCATGTTAAGACATAATATGCTGGCTGTAGTAGGTGCAATATCCAATTTCACATCTGAATATCATTACAACCCACATACTGACTACAGCAAAGAATTACATACGGTGCTTACAATCTTCTGTACTTTGTTCCATATTCCTTGCAACAACATAGACGATATTGTCAAAAACACTGTCAAAAAACTTGGCACTAACAATTTCAATCTTAATATAATCCAAACCTGTCTAGATATTACGAATGAGAAGTCCAAACCATTGCAAGATGCTCAACGTAACAAATACGCATACATAAAAAAGTAAAAAAGGAGGGGTCTACCCCTCAAAATGTTATCATCGTACTGGCATAGAACACAATAAGCGATATTGGCAATATCGTACCTATACGACGTAGAATTTCCTTAAAACTTGGATTTCCATTTAGGTAAGATGTAAGGAATGACATTAGAACACAGAGTTCTATGAGATATGCCAATAATATGACCGTAGTATCATTGAAATTACTGCCTTCAACAATATTTGATAGAGGCTTGAGCATTGATATGCTCATCCCCAATACCAATGGGGCGAACAACATCGCAGTCCCTGTCATCATGTCTACCATACTTTTCAATTTGTTACTTATGCTCTTCCTTACCGTTTCCTGATCCTGAAGTTGTCTACCTATTGATATGGCGAGGCGCCCAGCATCCCTGAGGTCCTTCTGTGCAGATCTACAGATATCACAAAACAGATCGGAAACGAACGAAGACGTCCTTCCGACTGACATTCTTATTGCAGTATAATTGTCTCCTCTGCACATCATCATCTCTCTTTTGACAGATTCGACAAGAGGCGCACATTCCTTCCTTACATTAATGGCAGAAACCAACGCATTCTCAAAATCATTTCCAGAGATCAGATTATTTCCTAACTCAAAAACGGAATCCTTCAAATATGCCTCCTGTTTCGACCTGATCTTCTCCCTCTTCGCATCGGGATAAGTCAATAGGAACATCATCAAACCTGCCACTGAGAATGATACGACGATCGATATGTCCATCTGACCCGTATTGATCATCAGGATCAACATCATCGGAACCGCTATCATGAACGGAACAAGGTATTTGACTTCCAGATTCTCAGATGTTGGGGACATGAAAGGATTCCTGTCCCGAACTGAAAGAATGACAATTACTATGGCTGCAGGGATACCAAAGAGCGTTATCGCAGATATCATATCGGAACTTATAGACGAACTTCCAAACATCCCACCTATATTCAACATTGGAAGTATGGACATCAATACCATCGGGACCATTATGCCTAGACCGAATACCGCCATGCATGGCGTGTTCAAAGATGAACTGTATGCCTCTCCTGCCTCCCTAAGGCCCAAAAGAGAGATGTCTGAAGCATCCTTCAACATCCTTGCCCTCTCGTTCTTATCGCTAGATTCGGAAGCAGCCATGACCATGTGCATCGAACGTCTGAACGCTGATAGCGATTCAGGTAAGGAGGCCAACAACGAGATCACCCCCGTTTTAATATCTGGGATTACCCTCGTATCTGCATCGAATGCTATTGTCCTGAATAATTTCTGAGCATTGTGCGGACCGCCTCTAGCAACATCTCTGACCGCTGTGTCTAAAGAACCGCCTCCGTCAATGACGACCGACATCATTCCTATCACCGTTGGACCTTCATTCATTAGGGATTTGGGATTGCTGACCGATTTTTTTCCAAATTGTAAATTGAATGACATGTCATTCACCTACTCCAGATATTGATTGGAATTTTGCTTTGAACGATCTCAACATATCTTCAGCAGTTTTTGCCCTGTTCTTCGACAAATGTTCATTTGATAACGCTATCCATTCCGGCCCAAAGAATTCCTCGCCATTTTTGTTACCCATATCGGCTAAGAAGGCCCTTATCATTCCTCTTGCCCTTATCTCCTTTATCGCTTCAATCCTTGATAGTTGAGAGATCGACATCACACGATGCATTACAGGTGACTCGAACAACATATCATTACCTGCGATATCCATGAACTCACCTGGATGCTCTCCCGTGGCTACGATTTCATTCATTCTTCTGATCTGATTTCCTGTCCTTCTATCCCTCACGGTGCCAAGGGTGACCAATACTTCCGTGGCCATGAATGCTTCTGGAGGTATGTTCATATCGTGTACTACACGATCATAGACAGACCTCGCAGAATCACCATGTATCGTACCCATAATTGAACTCCCAGCACGACCTGTCCTCATACTTTGATACAGGGTCCTGGCTTCCTCTCCTCTGACCTCTCCCAGTATGATCGCGGACTCTCCCATCCTCAACGATACCCTGAGTGCCTCATCCGCCCTTGAAAGCTCATTACCGTTCATCCTGTCGTCGATCAACATGGATTGCACCTTGTATCCCATCTTCCTCATCATTTCACCAGGAAGTTCGACCGTATCTTCTATCGTAAGTATCCTCTGAGAAAGAGGGAACTCGAACATAAGTGCAGATAGCATTGAACTCTTACCAGCTCCCCTTGAACCGCAAATCAGAAATGTAGCGCGATTATCGACCAAAAACGAAAGAAGTCCTGCGATCTTCGGATCCAATGTACCGTTTGCTATCAACCTTGTGAGTGTCCAAGGGCGCGTGGAGTGTTTTCTGATAGATACTGCATCTCCGTTCGGACTCATCGGATACCCTACAACGGTCGCCCTAGCATCATATCCTTTCATATCGGTCTCCAATATTGGATTGGATTCGCAGAACGGCAATCCGCTCTCTCTTTTCAAAATATTTATGAGATTCATGACCTCTTTTTTATCAACAATGAGATTTGTCCGGCAACGTATGTGTGAATTCACACCTGCTATCCCATTCATCGTTACATGTATGCGATTCTTGTCACAAGGTGCATCAATATAGATATCCTCAAGTTTAGAATCGGAAAGAAGAGTGTCAAACACACCAAGGCCAACTGTATATCTATACACTATATCGCACATCTCTACGACAGCTGCCTCTATGTTGCAGGAATCACTACCATAAACTGCCTCGATAACATCAGAGGAATTCATCAATATCCCCCTGGCAGTACTGATCACAGAGGACTTATCCATCCTACCTCCATTTTTCCTAAATGTTTCCCTGACATCCCCGATCGTGTTATAGATGACAACATTGAGAGAATCTGGATGAAGATATTCATTTGGCATGAGATTGTATTCGATCTCCCCATCGGGTGCGATACCGATTAGAACTTTGCCGCTCGAAGTTTCATATTCTGCCATTTTTTCAAGTTCTGTTCTTCTTCCAACCAACCAGCAATCAGAGTATGTAGGTTTTATCCGGACGTTACTCTCTGCCATATTACAAAAATCGGTCATGAATGTCCCTGCTGACCCACTATTCAGATAATTCCTTACTTTAACAGTAGTGGTATCCGATCCATCCTCTACAATATCCGATATGTCAAATGACCCTGGGCCATTTTTTGTATAATCATCAGAAATATCTTCTGAAATCTGATTGTGTCTGAGGTCTGCGACCTTTTTTTGAGGACATTTGGCTTTATTTTTGTCTTTATGATACTCAAAATTTTCTACGTCGCTGTAATCACTTATTATTAATTTCCCTTTATTGCTCACATACTGATCGAAACGAGGATCGTATTTGTCGCCCCCTCGTATGAATCCCCTTAATCCAGGCAATATGCGAGGCATCAATTACCACCTTTTGTTATGATCAGGGTCTTCTTTTTAATATTCTTAAGTCCTAATTCTGCTTGATCCAGCGCACGATATGTTTTCTTTAGACAATTCGCACACTCTCTGTCCTTAGCCCTAAATTTCATCAAAAGTTCCCTTGCAGCTTCGAAATAAGGGTCGGGAAATCCTTGCCAGGCAACATTTATAACATTGGCACGGGAATATTCACAAACATTGCATGAATGAGCCTTCACTGACAGATCAACACTCTTCACAGACCTATCAAGCAATGCAAGTTCGCATAGGATATTCGCAGTTTGACCGGATATCTCCATATCCTTTCCTGTTCTGAGTCTGATCCTTTCGACGTTGCCATACGAAGATATGCATCCCACCATACACCTAATGCAATCTAATGATCTTATCTCCGGAACATGCAGACACTTTCTGCAGTTTATTATGAGGATGTCGTTATCCTCCATAATAACTGAAAGGTCGCTTTTTTTCTTACTGCCTAAATTACGGCATATTTCTGTTAGGTCCATAAAAATGACACAAATTACACTTGTTTATGATGGAAGTACTAACTGTAATATAACGAAAATAAAGAAAACTTCAACCAAAACCATATCTCGACTTAAAGGAATCAATTCATGTTCTTTGTTATTCTATATTAAATGACACGGTTAATCTTATAAACTCACATATCGTAATAATGTCGCTATGTGGGCAACTAGCGGATACATAACATTAATAGAAAATCTATGCGAAATAAAAAGACTATTCGATAACGGAGATCGTGACGATTGTCTTAAATTAGTAGACATGGGTATCAGTGAATATGAGAATTGCCCTGACCTTTGGATAGCGAAGGCGATTCTAGTTAGGTCCAATCCGCAATTGCACAACTATTGTGTCATGAAGGCCAAATCCCTACTTTCACAGAATATAAATCTGCTCATCTTTAGAATGGATGACCTAAAGAACATGAAGTGTGATATGCCAGATAGTTGGTTTTTAAATCATAATTCAAAATCTACAGATGGCTAACTATATTATGATATATTGTCCATATATCTACCAAAAATATATATTTAACAACGAATAACTATATTTATTGAATAAGATTATTCAAATGTATGCTTACGTCGGAAACATATCTTGACTTCGTGGATGAATTAAATGATGTGAAATCACTGATTTTGGAAGGATACTACGACGAGTGCACAAACAAAGTTAATACTCTTATGAAGTGCGACTGCAACTGTCCTGATCTATGGGCACTAAAAGCCATAATGATGCATTCTAACGACAAGGTCTACAATTACTGCGTCATGAAAGCGAGATTCCTTGTAAAACAACACATCAAACTTTTAGTGTTCACGGATGAAGAACTAAAAGATCTAAAAATAGAAAAACATGATTTGAAACTTTATCTAACATAAGAGAACCTTTAAATCATATACGCGATAGACCAGTCATGGAAATATTGTCACCTGCGGGCTCACCCGAAGGACTGGTCGCTTCTATAAAAGGGGGCTGCGATGCCGTTTACCTCGGAGGTAAAATATTCGGAGCCAGAGCATTCGCGGACAACTTCTCTGATAAAGAACTCCAGGGTGCAATAGAGTATTGTCATGACAACAAGGTCAAGGCATATGTCACCGTGAATACGATCATCAAGGATGTAGAGATGGAAAATGCCGTCGGATATGTCAAATTCTTAAGGGACATAGATGCCGATGCTATCTTGATACAAGACCTTGGACTTCTTAAAAACATATCCAGATACGATATAGCAAAACACGCATCCACACAAATGGGAATCCACAGTGCGGCAGGGCTACGCTGGTGTTCAAAACACGGCATGGATCGCGCAGTACTATCCAGAGAGCTGACCTTTGATGAATTATCCGAAGTTATCAAGGACTCTCCGATAGAAACGGAAGTATTCGTCCAAGGTGCCATGTGCTATTGCATCTCTGGCGGATGTTTATTTTCCAGTTTGGTCGGAGGAAGAAGTGGCAACAGGGGACAATGCGCCCAACCATGTAGAAAGAAATATTTTATGGATGGAAAAGAAGGATATCTTCTCAGCAATGCTGACATCTATGGCGTGGAATGGATCAAAAAACTAGAGGCCATAGGCGTTACATCAGCAAAGATCGAAGGAAGAATGAGAAGCGAAGCTTATGCTTACCTTGCTACAAAGGTCTATTCGATGACCAAGAACGGAAATTCCTGGGATGAGATCAAAGATACCGACGATCTTCTCAAAACAGTGTTCAACAGAGGTTTTGGACCTGGATATTTCGATGGCGTAAAATCACCAGTACAATACAGATTCGCAGATAACAGAGGATATTATCTTGGAACGGTCATCATCTCTGACAGAAGGTTCAATACCAATGACCTGAACTGTCCAGTTCACATAAAGGATGGAATATCCATATTCCGGGGAGACGAGAAGGTTGGAGGATTCAAACTAACCAATATCGGTAAGGTCGCATCCCCATTCAGAATAAACGACGGAGAGTACGATATCTATAGAACCTATGACCCCGAGATCGATATTATCAAGAATCTTGTCGGAGAACCGCCAAAATTCACCGGAGATAAAACAAGGTCAGATGTGAAGGTAGATAAGAAGGTAGTAGAGCGTCCTAAGAAGAAACCCGAATTCTCTTTCTATGTGAACTCACTAAAAACCCTAGATACTGTGTTACCTTATGCGGACCGCGTATATTTTGACATGAATGAAAATCTGGAAATTGCAAAGAAAATGTGCAACAAGACCAATGTCGAATGCGTGACCAATGTCCCCAGACTATATCCGATGGGAAAGGTTGACGACGATTCCATCATGATACATTCTCCAGGACAGGTAGAATACGATAATGAGACACGTGTTTATGGTAGCTATTTCATGAATATGTTCAACAGCAATTTCGAGGCGGGATTATTCCAAACCACACTTTCGGTGGAATTATCAAAGATCGAGATGGAGAACATTGCGAAACACTACTCTGGCAGATTGGAAACCATCGTATTTGGAAGAACCGAACTTATGTGCACAAGAGACCCTAACATGACGAACGGCATCCTCAAAGATGAAAAGGAATTCGAATTTCCAGTGTACAAAGATGATCACGGGCTGTCACACATATTGAATTCATCGGACCTTCTTCTATTACCGTATATGAAAGAACTGCAAAATATGGGGATCAATTCCGTTGGTATAGATCTTAGAAAAAGACCCTCACAACTTGCAAAGGTAGTTGCTGAAGCTTACGTGAACCAAGACGTATCGATGAAGGGTAAGATCACAGAAATGTGTGTCGGTATCAATTATGGAACATACTTGAAAGCTATCAACTAAGTACACTAATTGTAAAGTCTGCTTTATATTTCATAAGAAACGAACTTCTTTTTTATGAAATTTGATAAAAGAGCAGATATTGGGTTTCCAGAGGCCATAATGGCAGTGATGATGGTGACAATTGTCCTTACATTATACTTAGGGGCATTTGTAATAAATTCTCAAACAGACAACAAAAATTATACTGAATTCGATCGAGATATCGTCTCAGATATAACAATTGTAGAAAATGTTGTGACTGGCGACATAAATGAAAAACTGTACAAATTCATGGAAAAAAATGAATTACTTGGTATAACTGTAAGATGTTGGACCCCGGGAGACATAGTTGAATGCGACATTTCATTCACAGTAGGCACAATGGACGAAAATGTCGAAGGTACAAGATTCATAAAAACGATACCGACAGATGATGGGCGCATGATACCCGTAGTGTTCGAGGTGGCACAATGCTTCTGAAAAACAATAGAAAAGGTCTGACAGGAATTATCGATGCCATGATATTCATCACCATAATGTCTGTGGTCTTCTCCGCACTTTATGCATATAATATCAACAATACGGATACTTTTGATCCTGATGCATCCGATATCTCTAATGAGATCTTGTCCTCCAAATTCTGTCTTGACGATATAATCGATACGGATGATTCCAGACTGGTAAGTTTTACAGATCTCTTAGCAGCCGCTACAATGACAGGGGACGAAAGAACAATCGATTATCTGCGCCTTGTCCTGAATTCTGCCACTGGACGTCCTGATTCATACAGAATGACCACAATATATGGTAACAATACTTTCACCATCGGCATAGATGAAGGAATACCTCGCTCTTCGTGTACAGAAACGACCGCCATCACATACGGTGGGTCCATGACAACAATATTGGAATTGTTCTGAATTTGTAAAGCATCAAAGTAATAATATGTGAGGTAATACACCAAAGCATAGGACAAAATCCAAAGAGTGATTGGAATGAAGTTGGTGCTTATCAGACACGGAGAAAGCGTTTGGAACAAAGAGAATCTGTTCACTGGTTGGACAGATGTGGACCTCTCCGAAAAAGGAAGGATCGAGGCAGCAGACGCAGGAAGGACACTCAGAGACAACGGTTATGATTTCGACATCTGTTACACCTCCTACCTTAAAAGAGCGATACATACACTCAATCTAACACTCGAACAGATGGACCGCGAATGGCTTCCCGTTTACAAGACCTGGAAATTGAACGAGAGACACTACGGTGCACTTCAAGGATTGAATAAATCCGAGACTGCAGAAAAATACGGTGAAGATCAGGTAAAACTCTGGAGACGTTCGTATGACATACAGCCTCCTTGCCTTGAACAAGACGACGCCCGCAATCCTGCAAATGCACCTATGTTCCGTGATGTGGAGAAAAAGGACCTTCCATTGACTGAAAGCCTAAAGGACACTGTGTCTCGTGTCATACCATTCTACGAAGAAGAGATCGTGCCCCTCGTGTTGCAAGGTGAACGGGTCCTGATAACTGCACATGGGAACTCACTCCGTGCGTTGGTCAAATATTTTGATGATATATCTGACAAAGACATCGTCAATGTCAATATTCCTACGGGGATACCTCTTGTATACGAATTCGATAAAAACCTCAATGTTATCGAAAAGTATTACTTGGGTGATCAGGAAGCCGTCAATTCAAAAATCAACGGTGTCGCAAACCAAGCTAAAAAGAACAAGTGACAAAGAATTAAAAAAAAGGAGGCAGGGTAAACCTGCATCCTTTTGGTTTTATCTCATTGATTTAACTTCTTCAAGGCCCATGCCATATTCTCACCCAGCACGGTCATCGTCCGAATACCTTCCTCATCTTTCTCATAATCCCCTTTAGCAACTGAAAGACTCATGTTCCAATATGAAGAACTAACTAAGACCATTTCATTGATTGTAAAAAAATGATTAATAGAATCTAATACGTGTATTGAACCTGCACGTCTGACCGCGCATACAGATGTGCCGACCTTTCTTCTCAAAGGATTACCGTTGGCCTTTGCTACGTATCCAGACCTATCTATCAACGCCTTGGCTTCAGTAGTAAGGTCCGCGAAATATGTTGGAGAACCAATGATTATCCCGTCTGCCTTGACCATCTTCGCATAACATTCATTTAAGATATCATCTTTAAGAACGCATTTGCCGTCCTTGTTCCTTATACATCCACCACACGCTCTGCATCCATGAAGGTCATTGCCACCTACCTGAACGATCTCAGTTTCAATGCCTTCATTCTGAAGAACATCAAGAACTGTTCTTATCATATGACATGTGTTGCCCTCTTTCCTAGGACTGCAATTAAAAGCCACCACTTTCATATTTTCACCATGATTCCTAAGACATCGTATCATTTTAAAATAGCGCAAACAGAGGATTAGATTTTTGTATCTGTTGGAAAATGCTTATCTCATGTCGATGGCAGATATCAACGGAATTAGATACAATTATGAGATCGAAGGAAAAGGAGAGCCGATCGTTCTAATATCCGGATATGGAGGTGATGCTCACTTCTGGAAAAGGGCCATTGAGCTGTTGTCAGAAAAATTCACGGTGATAACCGTAGACAATAGAGGTTCGGGAAGAACAGAATGCGATCTTGACTTTTCAATTGATGATATGGCCGATGATATCGCATCTCTCCTTGATCACCTCGCAATTAATAGCGCCAATATCTTGGGATGGTCGATGGGGTCCCACGTCGCACAGAATCTTGGAATAAGGCATCCAGAAAAGGTAAGGGCCTTGATCTTGGTCTCCACCTACGGATACCGTCCATCTCGCTCAGCATATATCTTGAACGCTGCTCTTTCCGCAATGGAAAAAGGAGCACCGGATGAACTCTTCGGGCATATCCTTAATGGGTTGATCTACACCGAGGACTTCTTCAACAAAAAAGAAAAAGAACAATCGGACATAAAAGTATCTGGCATAAATGATGCATATAAACTTCGTGCACAATTTAAAGCAATTGACCTTTCAGACACTACTGACCGTGTCTCGGCAATAACCGCACCAACACTGTGCCTACATGGCACCAAGGATATAATGGTTGAAATTTGTGAAGGCGAAAAAATAGCTAATAAGATACAAACCTGTAAATTCATCAAATTAGACGGAGAAGGACACCTCATTTCGCCAAAACTTTACATACCATACGTGATAAAATTCATTGAAGATCACGGTTGATGACCCTTTTCTCTTTGGCATCCTGCACTTTTTCGGTGATCGTGGATTTAATGGCCTTCGTACAAGGCCAGGTATCATCCATATATCCTATCAGATCCAATATCTCCACATCATCGTGTGTTATCGCAAGATAGACCCGACTCATGAACAAAGACACCGCATAAGGGAAATCATCGCATATCTCTGGCCGATCCTCCCAAATTGTACATCTGTTATCTTTACCTAGAAAAGCACAGGGGGACGTCTTTTTTAACAATAATCTTCCATCCGATGTCTGTATGAGATAATTTTTCATAAAATCATATAGCGGGATGTTTGCAGCATTCGAGATCCTATCGACCTCTTGCGGCTGCACGATTATGTTTGGCTGATGACAACAACGTCCGCAAAGCTCGCAGGGGAAATCGGCCTTGTAACTCATGCATATCTCATATGCGATATCAAGGTCCTTTTCCATATCTGAAGAGATTGCTCCCAATCCCTCCAAGATGTATTTCCCCCTGTACTTAGCCATCGATTCACAATCCGTTGGCGAATCCGTAAATGAATGCTACCATCGAAAGACAAAGTCCGATGCCACTGAGAATTAAGAAGACCTTCCAATTGGCATTTGTCCTTGAACGGTTCGCATAGTTAACGGCATATCCTCCGATGATTAGCCCCACTGCACCAGCAATTGCACCGACAATGTACTGGGACATCGCAAAATCCATGACAAAGGCTATGATACCGATGATGAGACTTAATGCACATAATCCCAAAGGATTGCGGGCCGATCTTCCGAAAACGTCATCCTCTAAACTATCCATGTTATTACTCCTGCGAAGGCAATATCATTCGATATTAAGATTCTTTGCAGAAATCTTGGGAATCGTCCGCTTTTTCAAAAATGCATTCTACTCTGACCCTCGTTCCACCGAACCTCATTCTCTCATTGATAGTATCGGCTTTTATGACGTTCATGCCGTTGAATATGTTCTCTATCTCTTTCAATGTGAAATATCTGTACACGATGCCATTCCCACGAATATTCGAATTCGATCCTTCGGCCCTCATATCCCCGACCGCAAATGATCTAACCAATATCTTGCCCCCACTGACGAGAACCCTGCAAGCCTCAGATACAGTACTGGATAGCTGTTCATCATCCAGATGCTCTAACACATGTACCAATGTCACTATATCGAAAGTATCGTCATCGAATGGAAGATAAGAACAATCTGAAACAACAAAATCCGCATTTTCTAAAAACATTTTTTTACAATATTCAACAGCATTCTCTGAAAAATCCAATCCCGTGACAAACGCACCTTCCTGCAATAAGGCTGCCACCGTCTTACCGTTACCACATCCGATATCCAAGGCCTTGTCTCCCTTCTCTACTACAAGCCCTGATAATTTACCGATGCCTCTCCAAGGACGATCGTTTTCGCAGTAAAAACGGTCCCATGACTGCCTCTGCTCCTCTCGTTTAAAAATTGGATCGGACATATGCAACAGCAAGTAAAGAACTCCATAAATAATATGACCTCGTTGAACCACCTATCTCATTCAGATATAGGAGACATCAAAATGTTTTGGAATCCAAGAATGGAATGCATGCCGAGAGAAGAACTCGAAAAGATGCAATACACAGAACTGAAGAAGCTTGTAAACAACTTATACAGCTTTAATCAGTTCTACCACGACAGGATGAAGAAAGAAGGTGTTCATCCAGACGACATAAAGTGTTTGGCTGACATAAGAAAACTTCCTTATATGTACAAACAGGACCTAAGAGACAACTATCCCACTAAGATGTTCACCGTCCCCAACAACGAGATCGTAAGATACCATGTCTCGTCGGGTACCAGCGGAAAACCCACACTCGTCGGATACACAAGAAATGATCTTGACTATTGGAGCGAAGCTTTAGCGAGATCGTTCACATCAATAGGTATAGGCCCCGAAGATACAATGCAGGTCTCATACGGATACGGACTTTTTACCGGAGGGCTTGGTGCACACTACGGAGCAGAAAAAGTAGGTGCGACCGTCCTACCCACTGGAACGGGAAATACCGAAAGACAGATAGAACTGATGCAGGACCTTGGTGTTACGGTAATTGCCTGTACGCCTTCATATCTCGTACACATAATTGATGCAGCAAAGAAAATGGGAATCGATTTCAAGAGGGACACCAACCTGAGAAAGGCCGTACTTGGAGCAGAACCATGGTCAGAAAGCATGAGAAAACACATAGAGGATTCTTCAGGCATAAGAGCCTATGATATCTACGGCACCTCTGAAATGGCAGGACCAATGTTCACAGAATGTGAGGAAAGGAACGGCATCCATATCCCCGCCGACATCATGTACGTAGAGATCATCGACCCAGATACGGGCGAGCCGTGCAATGACGGTGACAAAGGAGAAATGGTCGTGACCATGCTCAAAAAAGAGGCCATGCCTCTCATAAGATACCGGATCAAAGACGTATGCAGCATATCTCACGAACCTTGCGAATGCGGAAGAACCTCACCGAGGATCTCAAGGATATCTGGAAGATCCGATGATATGCTGATAATACGTGGAATAAACGTATTTCCATCTCAGATCGAATACACTTTGCTTCAGATACCACAGGTTGGAGCTCAGTACATGATATACATTACAAGAGTGGATGCACTGGATAATATGATCCTACAGGTAGAAATAAAACCAGAAGCTTTCAGTGACAAGATCGAGGATATGATAAAACTAAGGTCTCATATCGAATCCGAACTTAAAAAATACCTAAACATCGCTGTTGCAGTAGAGCTTAAGGCTCCCGGAGAACTTCCAAGGTTCGAAGGAAAGGCCAAAAGGGTAATTGATAAGAGGGTGTTTTAAAATGGCAGACGACAAAATAATCACACAGCTTTCGATATTCGTCAATAACGAACCCGGCCGTCTTGCCGCGGTAGCCAGTATCCTAAAGGAATGCGGCGTCAACATGAAGGCCTGCAACCTTGCAGAATCGACAGAATTCGGGATCCTCAGGGCCATAGTCGATAACCCGGACGAAGCTTACGAAAAAATAAGGTCCAAAGGGATAATAGTAAAAAAGACCGACATCATCGGAATAGCGATCGGCAATGTTCCAGGATCCCTTTTTGAAGCAGCTGATGTTCTCGGAAAGGCAAATATAAACATAGAATATGGCTATGCGTATGCCTCCAAGGACCGCGAAGGTCTCTTCATAAGGGTTGATGACCCCAAGAAGGCCATCTCAGTGCTTACGGCCGCAGGAATTAAAATCATAAAAGGATCGGAGATTTAAATGGGAAACCTCAATGTTGCCGTTATCGGTGCAAAGGACTTCGCTGGACAAGTTGGAAAGAAAGGGACCGTCACAGATATGACGTTCTTCGAACTCAAAAAAGGAAATGATTCTGTTACACTCATAGAGCCTTCAAAATATCCAGACAAATTGTCATCGCTCTTTTATTCTGTGGGAATGTCAGAATTCGTCATTTTGGTAGTTGACAAGATAGATGCGCAGTTGGGTGAATCCATCGTCATGGTCGATCTTTTCGGCATTAAGAACGGATGGATAATATTAAGGAATTATATCCAACCCGAACAACTCAAACCAATAATTGCTGGAACAAGCCTTGAAAGTTACACGGTCATAGAGGAAAATAACGTAAAGATACGCGAAGACCTCATAGCGATGGCATGTGCCGAAGGAAGAAAGGCAGGTGATGGAACACGCGGATCGTGTCCGATTGACAGTCATTTCAACGTTAAAGGGGTGGGTACCGTGGTCCTTGGTTCTGTCATCGATGGATATTTCAAAAAACATGACAAAATGACCATTTTCCCTATCAAAAAAGAAGTTGTCCTCAAATCGATTCAAAAACACGATGTCGATGCGGAGGATGGTATCAAAGGAGACCATGTGGGTCTAGCACTTAGAGGCGTAGAATCCGAAGAACTCGACAGAGGATTTGTTGTCACGACGGACCCGTCCATAAAGATGACCCGCAGTCTTACAGGAAAGGTCAAACTTGTAAAATACTGGGCGTCCCCACTTAAAGAAGGCATGGTCATCCATTTAGGACACTGGATGCAAATGGTCCCTTGCAGGGTCTCTAATGTGGACAACGGTTTCGATTTCAGATCTGCAACGGTCACATTTGATATCGAGACAGATATAATCCACAAACCGGGTGACACTGGCATAATCCTATATCTAGAGGGCGGAAAACTTAGGGTTGCAGGATCCGTTACACTTCCATAAAACAACTTATAAAAACCCCTTTTTAGCAATTTATATATGTGATGGGGCAGTTAGCACGGATGCGTGCCAATCCTTAGCACGATTACCGGTGATACGATGGCGTTCAGGAACAAAGAGATCGAGACAATGCCCCGTGAGGAACTCCAAAAGCTTCAGCTTTCTCTACTTAAAAAACAGGTCCGCACGATGTACGATTCCTCTGAATTCTTTCACAATAAGATGAAAGAGGCCGGACTTACACCTGACGATATCAAAGATTTCGATGATTTCAGAAAAGTTCCCTTCATGAAAAAGACCGATCTGAGAGACAATTACCCAGACAAACTTTTTGTAAAACCCTACGAAGAGATCGTCAGGGTACATGTGTCATCAGGAACCACCGGACGTCCAACTATCGTAGGATACACACAGAAAGATCTGGATGATTGGTCCGAATGTCTCGCAAGAGGCATGATAGCATTCGGAATGACAAAAAAAGACATGCTGCAGAACTTTCACGGATATGGTCTTTTCACTGGAGGGCTAGGCGTTCATTACGGAGCGGAGCGCATAGGTGCCACCGTTTTGCCCATTGGTACAGGCAACACCGACAGACAGATACAGATGATGCATGACCTTCCTGTGACAGTTGTAGCAGGAACTCCTTCGTATATGTTCCACATAGCAGATATTTGTGAAAGCAGGAATATCAACATACATCAAGACACGAAGGTCAGATTGGCCATTGCAGGCGGCGAACCTTGGTCAGAGAGTATGAGAAAAAAGCTTCAGGACCGTACAGGCATGAAGGTCCATAATTGTTATGGGGCAAGCGAATTCTATGGGCCCTGTTTCCTTGAATGCGATCAACAGTGTGGGTCTCATGTATGGGCAGATTACTGCTACATAGAGATCCTTGACAAGAACGGCGAAATCTGCGCCGATGGAGAAGAAGGAGACCTGGTTGTCACAATGTTACAAAAAGAGGCCTTCCCGCTCATCAGGTACAAGATAGGAGATGTAACCTCCTTGACATGGGAAAAATGTGCATGTGGAAGGACACATCCCAGAATAGGAAGGATATCTGGAAGATCCGATGACATGCTAGTAGTAAGAGGCATCAATGTGTTTCCGTCTCAAATCGAGGCAGTTGTGGGTGAATTCAAGTTCCTCAGTCCATTCTATCATATAACACTGACAAATGCCAATTACATGGATGACATAGTCATAGAAATTGAGATGGAAGAAAAATGCCTTACAGATGATATGACAGAACTGACATCAATGACCAAACAGGTCGAATCGAGGCTAAAAGATATCCTTAATTTGAAGACGAACGTCAAACTCGTACTACCAGGAGCACTCGAGCGGTTCGAGGGTAAAGCGAAGCATGTCACAGATAAAAGAAATTATGATTGAACCTTTGTAACATGCCATCAATAGAATGATGGCTAAAAGGTTCAGGTCATTTTGCCGATGAACATACTGATCTTATCATCATATTTTCCATCAAGGATCTCATCTCTTTTTGCAAATG